>WRGC01000049.1 GCA_009787385.1 Bacillota bacterium | reverse complement strand
TAGGATTTGGCTAGGTAAGTACCCTGAAAAAAGTAAAAAAATAATTTTATTATTTTAGGGGGAAAGGGATATGAGAAAGCAATCATATTCAAGAAAAGGTTTGAGTAAGTTGACTATGACAATAGTACTTGCTCTAGTATTGGTGCTGTTGCTTAGTGCAATAGGGTTTGTAGTATTGAAAAGTGGCAATAGTCAAGTGGCAACACTTGAGATAAAAGCTAATAGGATTAATACTGCAGTATTGTCACATATTGAGTCAAATGATGTGGAAAAAACATTGATTGACGATGACAATACAAATTGTGATGATTTGTTGGTAGAGTATCTCAACATTGAACATGATAGAGTTAGTATAGATATACCAAAAGATATATCGATATATCTAGATAACAAAGTTGTAGATTATATAAAAGATTTAGAAAATCAGTCAACTAAATTGTTGCAACAACTCAAGCAAGATTTGTATCTTGTGAATATTGACAATACTTACAACATAGGTACAATTGATAGTTCTAAGATAGAAACAAAATATATAGTAGATCTTGAAACAAAATGGGTCATATATACTATAGATGTAGCATTTGTTTTAGTCAATGGTAGTTTGTGGGCATTGAAAGCTATTCCTTTTGTTGGAAAATCTCTTTTTGTTAAGGCAATAAAAGAAGCTGTTCCAGCTGCATTGTGGACAATAGCTAAAATTATTACTGTGTTGGATGCTTTTTTGTCGGGTGTAGAGAAGATATTAAAATCTCAATCTGACAACACTTTGCTCAGTTGGTTTAGTGTAGGTGGGGTAGTAGGCAATATTTTGGATATTATTGACAATGGTGGATACGATGGCAGAATTAGGTTTTAGATAAATTATGGATAGAAGCGAGTTGATATGGGCGATAGTGAGAGGTGTAACTGAAAGTATTAATTATATATTACTTTTTTATATAATTATATCTTTTACTAAATTAAAAAAATATTTTGAGATAATTTCAACCAAAAATTGTGTTAGACGAATCATATTTTTAGTTTTGTACTGTACATTATTGTTGATTTTGTCTTTTGTATCTATCTTTAGATTTCCCGATGACAATGCTTTGCTTTATAGAAATTGGTGTTGCGTATTAATATGTTCTGTATTCTTTTCTATAAGTATGTTTGTTTATATAAATAAAGTATTGAGTATTAGAAAAGCAGATATACAAAATTTGGAAAATACTCAAGTTGATGCAAGTCAAATTGAAGACGGTACAGCTACAAAATTAGAAAAATTTGATTAAGTAAAATAAAAACAATGTCAAGTGCTATAAGATATGGCACTTGACATTGTTGTCTAATATACTCAATAATATTAAAAACAAAATATGATTTGTTTAGTTTGTCTTTTTTGATATTGATATATGATTTTATTGTGTTGTACAACAATATTAAAAACAAAATATGATTTGTTTAGTTTGTCTTTTTTGATATTGATATATGATTTTTTATTGTGTTGTACAACCTTTTGTACAACTACTTACTTATAGTTGTACTTTTCCTATTGCTTTTTTATTTTAAATTTAATTTTTTTTATTAAACTTAGCCTACCGATAATCTCTATTCTTTTACCGTTGCTTTTCATTTTACAATGCTCCCTATCAAAAAACTTACAAATTACGAAAAAACATATGTGAAAATGTTTGACATGATACTAGTATCATGGTATGATACTAGAAATTTTACATAAGATGTTATCCTGGGTAAGACATATTTTGTAGGATTTGGCTAGGTAAGTACCCTGAAAAAAGTAAAAAAATAATTTATTATTTTAGGGGGAAAAGGATATGAGAAAGCAATCATATTCAAGAAAGGGTTTGAGCAAGTTGACTATGACAATAGTACTTGCTCTAGTATTGGTACTGTCAGTCACTGCGGTGATGGTAAGTAGTATAAAGAGTCAAAGTACNGTACCGTTGTTGGCTAATAGTAGTCCAACTAATGAAGACAAAGCGACACAAGGTACAGAAATACAATTGGATTATAGTACGCTAGCACACAAGTATTTTGAGTTGCTTGTACAGAATTCAAATGGAACGGTATCATTGGATTTGAACAATAGTAAGAGAAGTATAGTACAAGAAGAAGATATACAAGCATTGCAAGAATATGAGAAGATGTTGAATATTATCAATCAACTTGTAGAAGAAGGGACACTATATATAGCGGACAATGGCGAGTATTTGATGACAGATAATGGAGATAATGGAGTAGGAGATAGGTATTGGGACAATGGTGGACGCAATGATTTTTGGGTAAGGTCAGAACTAGTATGGTTTATATGGGTACCTGTAGGATATACATGGAAACTTAATACTCAAGCATCTATTATATTTGGTGCTATCACTGCAGTAATGAAACTAGGTGCGTTGATGTTGACTGATGGAAAAATTGGGTTTTTAACAAAGCTTACTAAATTAGTGGGGTTTACTATTTCTGGACTTGATTACTTTTTGAATAGTGTTGTGTACGATATACTTTATGCAATTTTTATTGTTGGCACAGCTATTAATATTGTACTTTCGGCTGTTAGTGGTGGTATTGCTAGTGTGATAGATATAGTTTTAAAGGTTGTCGTAGTTATTGTAGGAAATGTATTGTTTGATTGGTTTGGTAAAAACTTTCTTGTGATGGGTGCAGAAAATTTAGAAAATTCAAATAACACAGTTACAGTAACTAGTGATCTTGTATTTCAAGGTAGATCTTGGTCACGCTCTATTGAGTAACTCGGTATGAATAATATGAATAACAAAATAGCATATTGGTATTCTTTGATACTAATGGTTGTATGTTCTAGTTTGGCGTTTGTTTTTGTATATTGGGAATATTGGAAAGCTGTTTTGCCAATGTTTTTACTTTCTTTTGTAATCTATGTATTTGTGGATATCTTTTTTAAACCTAAGGGAATATTGAATTGGAATAATGTTGTTAGTTCAATAATTTTTGTATTGGATATAATAGTATATTCATGGTTTCATATTAATGAAAAAGAGTTTTCACCTACTGTTGTTTTTGGAATGATAGCATTATTGTTGATAATTTTTGTGATATGGGGGATATTAGAACTTGTAAAGTACAAACGCAAAACCTTCGTTGTGGAAAATGATGTAAGTGTGATAGATAGCGAATAATAAATGATAGTTGTTGTGCATCTCATAGGCAACAAATTTTAAAGTTTGTTGCCTATGAGATGATATAAATGATATATCAATATGATAATATTTTATTAGTAAAGCGATGCAATGATGTGAAAGAAAATATATTTATTTCTTATATATACTCTACAAAAATACACATTAGTTGAAAATTCTTTTAAAGTGGGTGGCTTTTTGTCATTCACTTTTTCTATACTTTACATTTCATTCCACAATGCCCCTTTCCCTTTTACTTCCCCCCCAAAAAAAAGAGTACAAAAGTAGTTGACAAAACTATCTGCAGATAGTAAACTATCTGCAGATAGTAAACTATCTGCGAAAAACATCTTAGA
>WRGC01000048.1 GCA_009787385.1 Bacillota bacterium | reverse complement strand
AGAGAGATTGGATATAAGGTAGTTGTGGTAGTATAGGCAACAAGTGAATAAATGCAATGTCTTCTAAGATAAATAAATTTTAGGAGATTTTTTTGTATGAAGGGAACAAAAAGGCTAAGGCAACGATTGGTGATAATATCACTAATATTAGTGTTGTCAATGTCAGCGATATTGATGTTAGTATTGCAGACAAACAAAACAAGTGAGATTGTAGCAAATCAAGTATCTATACAGAGAGATGCTATCAATGATTACAATATCAAGAGTGATGAATTTGAGCAAACGATAGGAGAGTTGCAAGAAATTCAAGCTAGGGGTATTGATGTGCAAAATGCATATATTGAAGAATTGTTGCAAGAAGCACAAGAAGTTGTAGCATCGTTGTACAATATATTTGATGTAGTAGAGAATGCAGAGTATTTGGACAAAGATACTATAGTATTTATGGATAATTTGCAAGAGCAAATGTCTAGTATGCGTTCGCAAGACAGTGGTAGACAAGCAAGAGCAAGTTATAACGAAAATCATCCAATATATGTTACTATTTTGTGGTGGGATATGGAAGTAGGTTATCACTTGTCACCTAGTTTGTGTGATCAGTTGGCGGCATGGGCTGTTTATGGTGTTGTAATTACTGAAGCTGTTAAGTTAATAATGTCTTTGACAGGATTGGGTGCTGCTATTGCTCAAGCTATTGCGTGGGTGATTGGTTTGTATGGTGCATTATTTGAATTAGGGTCTAGGAATAAGGGATGTGATTGGATATATTTAGATCCTATACCAATGGTTTGTTTTTAATTATTATGGGAAATGGAGAAAGATTTTTTTTAGTTGATGTATTTTTTTCATTAGCATTATGTGCATTATGTGTTACTTTGTATTTGATAGATAAAGACACTAATGTTACAATATTTATTATTTTGATATGTGTTATGCAATGTGGAGCGTTGTTGACTGTAGGAAAAATTTTATTTAAAAAGAAAAGCAATGATGAGATTGTATAGTTGTCAATTATAAGAAATACATCTTTTTTAAATTTTTATGAGAGATGTTGAAAAATATAGTTTTTATATTGCTGCATGGATATCATTACTTTTAGGTTTAGCAATTTGCGTTACAAGGATAGTTAACCAAGATGCTGACATTGCTTTTCTTGTTTTTTATTTAGTATGATGCAAGATTCAGCTCCTATGGGAATAGGAAGACTAGTTTTTATTAAGAAAGATGGTATTTTAAAAGAACTAGGAGAGCTGAGAAAAGAATTTGAAGAACTGAAACAAAACAAAGGAGTGAACATAGCACAAAAGCACAAGGTAATTTTATCTTGTGCTTTTGCTTAACTATGAAATAGTGTTTTTTGTAGCTGTGGAGAGAGATTAATTCTAACCCCTATGGCTTTTGACTTAATGGCTTTTAAGACAATATCATTTTGACTGCTTTGGGATTTCTCTACTGATGGTTTTATTTGACTACAAATGAAATATATAAGTTAAGTAAAAGTTAGAGTATTTACACAAAAAGAGTGAGTGATAAATAGAAAAGTTGTGATTGACTTTTATTTTTTTATTATATATAATAAAGCTTGTAGCAAGTTATGTAACAATAATACCTTGTTGATTGTAGTCTTGTTGTTTGTGTTTTTATTGAGTGTACAACGAGAAGATATTGACAATAAGATATAAACAATCAACAAAAGTAATAGTATTCTTTTTTGACGCCCAAAAAGAATATCAAAGTTTTTTGGGTTGCGAATTCAAAACCCGAACGCTTTAAGGTTGATTTTATTTATATGTTTCTTTTTCCATATTAGACTACTCTATTTGTACGCTCCTGTTTTTATTAACAAGCATCTATCATTTAGTGATGATTGTTTGAAAAACTAATATCCTATTGTGATTACTAAACTAATAACTATGAAAAAACAACAAAATAAACATACTCAAAAAGAGGTGTCTCAGAGCATGAAATCAACAAAATTGAAATTAAATATAGAAGATAAAAAATTTTTTTCACTTCAACCTACCCCTACTATGATGACAGACTTGTATCAACTTACTATGATGCAAGGATATTTTTTGGAAGGGACTCATCAAAGGATTGCTGTATTTGATGTGTATTATAGGATTGGAACTGTGATGCAGTATAGTGTATTTGCTGGATTGCAACAAGTTGTAGAGTACATTGAGAACATTGGGTTTGATGATAATGACATTGCATATTTGAGAGAATTGGATATATTTGATGAGAGATTTTTACAAGCTTTGAAAGATATCAAATTTGATGGAGATATATATAGTGTAGTAGAGGGTGAAGTTGTTTTTCCTAATACACCTTTGATGATTGTCAAAGCACCACTCTGGCAAGCTCAACTTGTAGAGACTGCAATACTCAATATTTTGGGACATCAATGCTTGGTAGCAACTAGAGCAAGTAGAATGGTTTGGGTAGCAGGCAAACAGACAATTATAGAGTATGGTTTGCGTCGGTCACATGGCAATAGTGCGGGCAATTATGCTAGTCGTGCCGCTTGTATTGCCGGTTGTGCTGCTACTAGCAATTTGTATGCAGGACAGATGTTTGGTTTGCCTGTCAAGGGGACGCATGCTCATGCATGGATACAAAGCCATGACAGTGAGATAGATGCTTTTAGGGCGTATGCAAAGATTTATCCCAATCAATGTTTGTTGTTGTTGGATACATACGATACTCTTCGTTCTGGGTTACCAAATGCTATAAGGGTATTTCAAGAATTGCGTGAGCAAGGTTGCAAGCCCGTTGGGGTAAGAATAGATAGTGGAGACTTTGCTTATCTATCCAAACAAATTAGAATGGCTCTAGACAATGCAGGGTTTGAAGATGCTATAATACTAGTGAGTGGTGATATTGATGAATATATTATACAACAACTCAACTTGCAAGGGGCAAAGATAGATGCATGGGGTATAGGTGGAAAATTGGTAACAGGTTATCCAAACCCTATATTTGGCTTGGTATACAAGCTTGCAAGTATAGAGAGTGATGGTAAAATTCAACCAAAGCTCAAAATTAGTAATGACATTATCAAGACTAGCAATCCAGGGTTCAAAAATTTGTATCGCATATATGACAGTAATGGCAAAGCTTTTGCTGATTTGGTTGCTTTGAAACACGAAAAGTTGAATATGCCATTGATACTTACACACCCCACAGAACGCTATAAGTCAACCACTATGACGGAGTATACAGCACGCAATTTGCACACTACAATATTTGAAAAAGGAAAGTTGGTTTACAAAATACCTACAGTTGCAGAATGCAACAATCATTTGAGACAAGAATTAGAAAATTTTTGGGATGAATACAAACGCATTGTATCGCCTCAAGTATACAAAGTAAATATAAGTGATGAGTTGTATGAGCTTAAGCAAAGGTTGATTGCTAGTAGTAGATGATTGAACATAAAAACAATTGTGAGATTGGTGCTATAATATTTGGAAAATTATTTTATGAAGTTGTTTAACAGTTTGATTTTTAATGGGCAAGCAGAAGAAGCCGCCAAATATTATGCTAATATTCTTGGTGGCGAGTATAGTATTGTAAAATATAGAGATATTTTGCCCGAAATGTCACAGTTTGGCAACTTTGTGGCTAGGGCAATAGTAAAGGGTGATGAATTTTGTTTGATTATGCGTGATAATATAGGGTTGTTAAATCAACCATTGTTAGAAGTTGGATATAAGCATATCACAGTGTTGTTTGAAGATGAAGAAAAATCAAAATTGTTGTATGATGTTTTGTACAAAGAAGCAAAACGCATAGATATAAAATTTGGTTGTGTATCATTTGCCAAAGCATATGGGCAGATTGTAGACAAGTACAATGTATGTTGGGAAATTGTTAGTGGTGTATCTAGCGAGTTGCAACATATGTAAATTAATTGAGCTGTCAATAGCTTGTAAACTTTAAAAAACTAATACCAATTTGCTATTAGTTTTGTTGTATATTACAATTATCAATTGTAAAGTAAAAGCTATATAAAGATATATTTGGTATAAAACTTCTAGTTATTCTTTTACCGTTGCTTTTCATTTTACAATGCTCCCTATCAAAAAACTTACAAATTACGAAAAAACATATGTGAATATAGTTGACATGATACTAGTATCATGGTATGATACTAGAAAAATTTTTACATAAGATGTTATCCTGGGTAAGACATATTTTGTAG
>WRGC01000047.1 GCA_009787385.1 Bacillota bacterium | reverse complement strand
CATACATACATACATACTGTCAACCAATAATTGTCTGTTCATTGCATCTGTTGACAAATTTATGGAAAATATATACACATACTTGTACTATATATAGTACAAGTTGTCAGTTTTATACAACAAATATCAAAAAAAAGCAATACCAACATTGCTTTTGATATTGCTTTTGATAATTTATTATTTGAAAGTATACAAATAGAGTGTATTAACAACAAAATATAAACAATCAACAAAACAGGCATTATTCTTTTTTGACGCCAAAAAAGAACCAAAAAAGCATTTGGGGGGTTGCGAATCCCCCCAAACCCCCGAACGCTTTATGGTTGTTTTTTATTTATTTGTGTTGCTTTCTTAATATACTCTATTTTTACACTCATTCTATTTATGCTATTGCCATGGAGTAAATCCATCTGTATACAACTTGTCGCCAGTCAAATCAGCCCCAAACTTGGCAGCATAAGTCTTGTAATATCCAACTCTATCATCTACGCTAGTACTAGCCCCTTCACCTTTGCCAGCTTCAAAACCACCATTGATAATAACTATAGTAAGTGCAAAATGCTTGGTAGTACCATTGACCTCATATTGTTTGTCTTCATTGCGTATTGGCTTGTAATTGCCCATAATAACATTGTGACAACTATCCTTTGGGAACTGTGGCATCATCCAAAACCACATTCCTGCCATAAATCCCAATGCCCCATCTTGAGATACTAACTCGGGTTTTTCAAGCAAAATATTTTTGTCCAAAAATACAATGTTGCTAAATTGCCCATAATTATAATTCCAAGTAATTTGTATAGGACCTCTACCATGATAGCTATGACCAGGGACAGCTGGATACAATGGATCATCATTTTGATAATAACTGTTTGTAGAACCTATAAAATCCAACTCTTCATTCCAAAACAATCCATAAGTAAACCTATCTGTGGGCGTATTGGCACCTCTATAGCCACCATTGGTTTCGTGTGAGATATTGGCCAAAAATGCCGCAAGTTCTCTTTTGCTATCATTTTCGTTTGTAGAATTCAAGAAATCACCAAAGTCAATTGTCAAATTAATAGGAGTCTTGTCTTGATTCCATTCGGCATCCAATTCTGGATTGCCCTTTGCTATTACTAAGCGTTGACCGGTAAGCTTGTCTATAACAGTAACCCTACTACTACCCCAATATTGCATACCCTCTCTATCAAACACTTCCAACTTCTTGCCTGCCAATGTCCTAATTGCTTTTTCTAGATTGTCATAGGTATAAAAGTCTGTTCTTTTTTCTCTATCAAAATTATCTTTGTAATATGATTGAGCTTCGGAATCATCTTTCCATGCTCGTGTACCCAACCTATGAGCAAACATAGAATCGTACTCTGCTTTTGGAAAATACTTTTCAAATCTTGCAACAGCACCATCAGGCGAAGTATCCCCAGTAAGTGGTGGATTGTTGGTCAACAAAAAGTTGATATCATTTGACCATGGCGAGTTCAAAAACTCTGCCCCATTGCCAATTGCCATTATCCTAAGTTTGTATGTTCTAGTCTCAGTCAATTGTTGCAAATTATAGCTTGTAATACTTTGTCCAACTCTCGTTGCAACTATTCCATCTATCTCTATATCATATCCTAAAGCATTGTTCACTAGATACCAATTGAGTGTCTTTTCTGCAATATATCCAATTGGTTTTTCTATTTGAACTCTATCAGGAGAATATATAATTTCGTTGCTCCAATCGCTACTTGATGTATTTCCAACAGAGTCCTTAGCTTTGACTTTGATACTATAGGTCTTGATTTCAAACAATATACTAAGGTCAAAAGAATTGGTCTTGGTAGAGTACGGAACACCATTGATATTAACTTCATACTCTGTAGCTTTATCAACAGAATCCCACTTGATTGACATAGCTTCTTTGTCTAAAGAGACTTTGGGCGCATCTAGCTTCCCGCTAGCATTGTCCCATATCATCTCTGCCCACGCACTTGGAGAAGAACTAGTCTCAGTATCTTGAGGCAAAGCCTGAACTCTCAACTTTATCATTCCCGAAGATACACCGTCCAAAGATACATCATAGTGCCAAACATGTTTTGAACTACCATCAATCTCTACATTCCACCCACCACTAGCAACACCATCTTGATGCCAAACAAAGTGAAATCCATCTGCTTTTTCTTCTACATGCAACTCGTCAGGTGTAGGCAATGGTTTTGCATTTGGATTGATATCTTCAAAAGTCACAACAGCACTCCAATCACTATTACCCCAACTTATATTGTCTCCTTGTGCTTGTACGCTTAGATGGTACACACCATTCTTATAATTTCCAAGCCCAAACTGTTCACTACCCTTGCCAACAGGCAAGTCATTGCTACTACCACCTACCTTGGCTACTCTTACCATATATCTTTCTGCATTGGCAACGCTGTTCCAATACAAATTGCCATCTTCTACTCTAAGACCGGTAGGAGTCTCAGGCTTGGGCAAATTGGGTGTAGTTGTATTGCCACCATCAGCATTGTATGATACTGTATTGCTCCAATCACTGTCACCAAATACAGAACCACCTACAGCTTTTACTTTTATGTTGTGAGACCCTTGTCCCAAACTTAGCAAAGAATATGCTACTGTTGTAGAATTGATGCTTATAGAACTGCCATCTATATCTAGAGTATAACCAGAAGCATTGCGTATTTGTTCCCAAGATACAAATCCATCATCTTGCCACAACTTGATAGTAGGCGTAGCCAAAGCCCCCGCTTGCCCCTCTACGGTATAATTTTGTGATGCCGAATAATCACTGTCATTATAATTGAGTCCACCATCGCCAAGTGCCTTAAGCTTGATAGCATGAACACCTACAGATAAGTTGCTAAGGTCAAACTTCAAGCTGTTGTATACCTTATTGTCATTTCCATCAATATTGACAGCATATCCCGATGCGTGGTTGATCTCACCCCAACTCAAAGATTGGTTGTTGGTATCTATACTAAATTGTGGCGTATCAAGTTTTTGCTTATCACTAGGTGGAGCAACTACAGTGTGTTCTAACTCATCAGACAAATCGCTACTCAAAAAACTAGCACTTCTCGCACTTGCTTGTACTTGAAAAATATATTTGCCTTGAGCCAAACCTGACAGTTGATATTTTGTACTGTTGTCACCTAGTATATAAGGGGTATTGTTGATATAAACGACATAAAACTCGGCATTTTGGACAACATTCCAAATCAAAACATCGTTTGCAACAACAAGTCCTGTTGGTTTTTCCAATTTTACAGCCTCATCTGCCTTGTTTTCAAACAATATATAAGCAGGAGCAGAATCATCATACAACTTACCGTCACCCTTAGCAATCACGGCAATTTGATAAGTACCTACTTCTAAATGATTCAAGTTATAACTTATTGATTCTTGTTTAAAATGATTGCCATTTATTACAACATCATAACCTATAGCATTGTCCACAGCTTGCCAACTCAATAGACTAGTGACAGTATCAATCAACAAATTTTGTGGCGTACCAAGTTGAGTTGTGTTGTCTAAGGGTTTTCTTTCAAAATACAGTCCTTGACTATATGCACTAGTAGCCCCCCCCCGTGTGCTTGAACATCTACATAAAAAGTCCTATTCAATTCAAGCAAATTGAGATTGTACAAGTTGTCATCAGCAACAAACTTTTGCTCATTCACTTTATTGCCATCTACACGGACTGTATATTGCTCAGCATTGTTGACACTATCCCAACCAACCGTATTGGGTTGATCACCCAACAATCTAAGATTGCTTGGAGTAGCCAAATCACCCGACTTTTTGCCAAACAAAAGCACTGCACCCAAGATAGCACCCGATAACAATACTACAACCAAAACAGCAATCAACACAATCTTCATTTGATTGCTTTTGTGATTGTTGGCACTAGCATAAGACTGTCTTCCACCGCCTTGCCCTGTACTTTGTCTTGTTGTAGGTCTACTTCTATTTGTATATCTATTATCCATATTTTTAAAGTTGTTTACAAAATTTCATACAATATATAGTTTGTACAAAACAATACTTTTTATATTTTCTAACAAAAATACATTGCTTGCACAACAAGCGTATGTACCGTTATAGTATATCATAAATATGAATAAAAGTCAAATTATTTTGATACAGTATGTATCAATTGTTGCTTGTTTGAAAATAATTTTGTAAGAATTGCAATAAACATATTTTGTAAGATATACAAAATATGCCACACAATAACAATGTATTGTGTGGCATCAAACATATCTTTTATTTGTACAAACACACTAATTCATTACAATTGATATTCCAACAGTTTCCATTTCCACTTCTTGCATTCCAGTTAAAACTACTTCTAATGTATAAAAATCTATACTTTATTTTCAATCTATTTTTTCATATATCTTACTGTCTACCCTTTCAAAGCTCAACAACTTGTCTCTATAATATTCATACTGTTGCTTTCTTGCTTCTATCTCCGCTGGCAACCCATCTTGTAGGCTATTCGTCATTCTCTCAAACTTGTCTAGTATACTCACTATATCTCGTTGGATTGGCAAGGGTGGTACATGTATTTCAAATTGACTATATGTCCCAATCCACTGCCTTGTGTGTGTTTCTGGCACATAATTAATACATTTCATTGCATAATATATATACCTAAAATTATACTCTTCTTCATCTCTCGGTATCAATATCTTTAATGCTGATGATTTTACTTTAAAATCAAAATCTACCCAATGAAAACTACTCGTAAAATCATCAAATATTATACATGGTTTTTCCTTGCTACAACTATAAACTCCATCTTCTTC
>WRGC01000046.1 GCA_009787385.1 Bacillota bacterium | reverse complement strand
GTAGGAGATAGGTATTGGGACAATGGTGGACGCAATGATTTTTGGGTAAGGTCAGAACTAGTATGGTTTATATGGGTACCTGTAGGATATACATGGAAACTCAATACTCAAGCGTCTATTATATTTGGTGCTATCACTGCAGTAATGAAAGCAGGAGTATCTATATTAATTGAGGGTAAGGTTAAATTTTTAAAGGATATTTTAAAATTAGTCAGTGTTTCTTTAACTGTAGTAGCTGCACTTGAGACTGTTTTGGATAATGTTGTATTTGATATACTTTATGCAATTTTTATTGTTGGCACAGCTATTAATATTGTTCTTACGGCCATTAGTGGTGGTATTGCTAGTGTGATAGATATTGTTTTAAAGGTTGTTGTAGCAATTGTAGGAAATTTATTGTGTGATTGGTTTGGTGTCAATTTTCTAAAAAGAGGTGGAGAAAATTTAACTAATTCCAACAATACAGTTACGGTAGATAGCAATGTTATATTTCAAGATAGGTCTTGGTCAAGTTCTGTGGAGTAACGGTGTATGAGCAAAAGGGCAACTTTTTGGTATTCGTTGATAATGATATTTGTATGCTTTGGTTTGGCTTTTGCTTTTTTATGTTGGAAATACTATAAGGCTGTTTGGCCAATGATTTTGTTTGGCAATATGCTTGGTGTGCCAACATATCTAAGTTCAAATTCTAAGAGTAAGTTTAGTTTTAGTAATGTTTTTAGTTCACTTATTTTAACTATTTCTACTGTAATTATAGTATTGTTGCCATCATTGGTTCATATTGATGAAAAAGAGTTTTTGTCTCCTGTTTTTGTTGTAGCAATGCTAGTAATTTTAGCAATACTTTTAGCAATACTTTTTGTATATGGGGTAGTAGGACTGATAAAATACAAACGCAAAACTCTTATAGATGATGAGTTTAATGAGAGCGATTAATAATTTGGGGCTTTTTGTTAAATGATAGAACCCAATTAAATTTCAAAAAATCACTTGTTAGCAATTGCTAGCAAGTGATTTTTTGGTTTATGCACAAAATAAGTTTGATACATAAAAGTTAAGATCCAAATAGTTCGGCAGAATATAAAGCCATTAGTACGCCCAAAACAGCAAATATTGCAAAAACACCTATTATGATATATATCAAAAAATCTTTTCCCGAAACTTTGCGTGTTCTAAATAGGATTATTATTATAGAGATTGCTGCAAGTACACTAATGATTGTCAGTATTAAGAACATATTCATACTATTCTTTTCCTTAAAATTGATTATGGATACAATAAATTTGGTTATATGTGATTGTTCTTTTCAAATTTATCTAGTATTATTTGTATAGTTTTTTGCGCTGCATTAAGATCACGGTATTGATATTGGTTGATGCGAGTTTGTTTGAGTAGTTCTCTATCATTTTCCAAATATTTTGCTATAGTCTCGGGTAGTTTTTTTTTGTCTTTGCACATTAGTCCAAATCCATTTTTGTATACCCAATAATCATTGCCTTGCTCTTGTCCTGGTAGACAGTCTGTAGTTATTATTGGAACTAGCATATTTATGCATTCCATCAATACATTGGGACTTCCTCGTACTATAGCTATATCACATGTTGGCATGATATCTTGTATATTGCTTACAAATCCATCTATTGTTACTCTATTATTTTCTTTATATTTGGGCGATAGTCTGTTGTATAGTTTTTTATTTCGTCCCAATATAGCATGGACAGTGGTATGTTGATTTATCAAAATATTGTCTATAGTCTCTTCTATATTTCCACTACCTTCACCACCTGACATTACTAGGCATTTGACATATGGTTTGGTTTTGTCAATATCTATGTTTATTGTTTGTGCTTTTTTGTTGACTAGACTTCGTGATGGAAGTGTGGATTTTTGTATTTGATAATCTACTATACCTTTGTTTTTTGCCAAAGCAATTGATTCATGAGTTGGAAAAAATATTAGATTGGCTCTAGGATCTAGCCATAGATTGTTGATAGATACCAAATCAGCTATTACAGTTGCAAACTTAGGTTTGTAATTATTTTTTCTCAATATATCTATTATACTTCCTACAAACATTGGATGTACTGATACTATAACATCAGGCTTGAATTTATATAATTCTGTAATAAATTTTTTTTGACAGCTTCGTCTTACCATCCAATTGGTTTTTTTATAAAATTTGTGGCTTAGTTTGTAATATATACTCCACAACCATGGTCTCTTCGTAGTGGTTTTGCCATAAGACTTGCACCTTTTTTTGAGAAAGAAACCACACATATCTACCATCTCTACAACACAGTACTCTATTGTTGTTTCGTCTAACGCACTTGTCAAGGCATTTGTAATACTAGCATGTCCATGCCCTGTATAATATGATGTTAGAATCATTAGTTTCATATATTATGTCTTTGGTGGGAATATTGTTTGGATATTATTTATATTTAGGAGTGTACAAATAGAGTATATTAAGATTGAAGTAAATAACACTATAAATAAATAAACCTTAAAGCGTTCGGGGGGATTCGCCTACCCCCTCAAGAGCTTTTTTGGTTCTTTTTTGGCGTCAAAAAAGAATAACGATGGTTTTGTTGATAGTTTGTATCTTATGTTAATAACGCTCGTTGTACACTCTATTTATATTTATTGTATCTAATTATTGATTATAATATCATAGTCATTTTTGTTGTCCACAATACTATATCCCAATTCTGTGATTTGCTTTCGCAAATTGTCGGCAGTTGCATAGTCTTTGTCAAGCTTGGCATTCCATCGTTTTTGAGCCAAGTTTTGTACTTCTTTGGGAATTAAGTTGATTGATGAGTTGTCTAATTCATCAATCTCATTCAATTTTAATCCCAAAATTTTGTCAAATTCTATACTTAGATTGTATATATCTATAGAATTTGGAAGTTTGATTAGTGAGTGCAATATGCCCAAGCCTAATGGTGTATTTAGATCATCAGTGATAGCATTTTGAAATTGCAATTTATATTGATTGAGTATAGTGGTATCTGTTTTGTCTTTACTAGTTTTGTGAAGGTTGAGACTTTCCTTCAACCTTGCATAACTTGTCTTTGAACCTTGCATACTATCCCAACTAAAATTGAGCTTTTTGCGATAATGTGTTGTGTGACAAAAATATCTAAACTCTATGGGCGTAAATCCTTTTTCTATAAGTTCTTCTAGGCGATAAGCTGTACCCAATGACTTGGACATTTTTCCACCGTCAACTTGCATAAACTCGTTGTGCATCCAAAAGTTGGCAGGATTGTGTCCGCAAAAAGCTTCGGATTGTGCTATTTCATTTTCGTGATGTACGGGTATATGGTCTATTCCGCCTGTATGAATATCAAATTTCTCACCCAAATACTTGTATGCCATAGCACTGCACTCAATATGCCAACCGGGGTAGCATAGTCCCCATGGGCTTTCCCATTTCATTATGTGATTTTGTGGTGCTTTTTTGAATACCGCAAAGTCGGCAGGGTTGTGTTTTTGAGAGTTGATTGCAATTCTAGCTCCTGCTAGTTTGCCTTGTCTATCGCCACTTAGTTTTCCATAGTCGTTGGCTTTGGATATGTCAAAGTACACACCATCATCAGTTTCATATGCAAATCCTTTGTCAATCAATATCTTGCACATGTCAATCATTTCATTTATATGTTCAGTTGCTTTTACAATCTTTTCAGGTCGTTCAATATTGAGACTACACAAATCTTGCAAAAAAATATTTGTATAAAACTCGGCAAGTTCTAGAGGTTGCTTGTTGGCTTTGTTGGCTGCTTTTGCTATTTTGTCATCACCATCATCACCATCATCTGTCAAGTGTCCAACATCTGTAATATTGAGTACACCAAAAACATTGTATCCAGCATATCTAAGTACTCGTCTAAGAGTGTCCATAAACAAGTAAGCACGCATATTGCCAATGTGAGCATAATTATAAACAGTAGGACCGCAACTATATATTTTTACTTGTTTTTTATTACTTTCTAATGGAACAAAGTCTCTTTTAGAACGACTGAGCGAGTCATAAAACTTTATTTGCATATTCTACACACATTATACAATATTTTTATAGTTTAGTCAAGTTGTTTGTTATTGTGAGATAAGCCAACTCACTAGCTTGTGAATTGGCTTATCTGTTGTTGTTTATGCTATGTGTGCAAAATATTTTTTAGTACTTAGATTTTGCCATTTTGTTTTTTATAATTACGCTAGCTAGTACCAAAACCACAGCTATACCTATAGCTATTGCCAATACTCCTAGGAATCCGTTTTCTTGAGCTGCTCCTGGTATTTCTACTGGGGACGACCATTCACTGCTAGCTTCTCCATTCACTGCTTGAATGCGTACATCATGTCTGCGTGATTTGATGTCTGCTTGTGTAAGCCCAAGATCTGCTAGTGATAGGCTTTCGGCATTGTAGAAGCTAATTACACCATTGTGTGATACTACAAAGTTGCTATCAGATACATCACGACGATTTTTTACAGTTTTCATTCTACCGTATTGTGGTGTATCATTTAGTCCTAGTTCGGGAGTATCTAGAACTTCTGCAAATCCAAATTCGTCTGTGATAGTACGAGTAAAGCTTGCCCATCTGCTAAAATTGTTTCCATTTACAGCTCTTACATATATTGTGTGTTTGCCCGCATTGTATGGTAGCTCTGTATACAATACTGACTTGTCTAGTACAGATAGTATACCATTTTTCATCATTTCATAGTTTTTGGCATTGTCTACATCTGGCCAAACTAGCAAGTTGCCTGTAAGAGACAGTCTAGGAGGAGATATTTCATAATCTATACCACCGTCAGGAATTTCGGGGTCTGTATTATCATCTTTTATTCCACCCATTACCTCTATCCATGGTGTCCAATCACTAGTGAGAGAGTGGCTTGCGTCTAAATCTTGAATAGCTTTTATACATACATAACGCACTCCGGGGAAGTCTTGTAGAGAGAATGATGTTGTAGTTTGATATCTTCCTTCTTCTGTAGCGTGCAATATGTGATATCTTGTAGCTTTTGGTACAGGGTCCCAATGTACCACGCTACCCACTATTCTTGTCTTTGGCATTTCTAGTGGAAACTGACCATCAGGATTTCCACCGCCACCGCCTCCAGCACC
>WRGC01000045.1 GCA_009787385.1 Bacillota bacterium | reverse complement strand
GGGGGGGGGGGGGGGGGTTCGCAACCCCCCAAAAGCTTTTTTGGTTTTTTTTTGGCGTCAAAAAAGAATAACGCTGGTTTTGTTGATTGTTTGTATTTTATTGTAATAACTGCTATTTGTACACTTTATATTAAAGTAGAATTTTGATAAAATTCATAGAAATGTTTGGTAGTCAGTTATTGACTGATATTTGATAAAATGATTTTTTTTTATATTTGTTTTTGGTTTGGCAAAATTTTGGGATATATTCCATTGTCAATCCTTTTTCCTACTAAGGTATTAGGAAAGGAAAACTTGCCTGTCAACAAGAATGTAATTGTTGCATGCAATCATCTAAGTTGGGTAGATATACCAATACTATGGTTTAAGATACCTGGGTTTAGAAGATTTTTGGCAAAGAAAGAAGTAGGTAAGTGGTATTCAAAAATTTTTGTTGCTACTACAGGGACTATATTTATTAATAGAGAAGGTAGTGATATCAAGGCTATCAAGCACTGTATTGCCGTACTCAAAAAAGGACAAAGTTTGAATGTTTTTCCAGAAGGGACACGCAACAAAGTAGATACTAATTTGCAACCTATACAATCAGGTATTTCTATGTTGGTCATCAAAGGCAATGCTACAGTCGTGCCTATAATAATAAAGGACAAAGCAAAGCTCTTCAAACGCACAATAGTTCAAATAGGCAAGCCACTAGACTTTAGTCATCTAGATGGAAAATTCAACAAAGCAAATAGCAATTTGGTTGTAGAACAATTGACACAAGCTATGCTTGACACAAAGAATTTATAATTATTTAGTTGTTTGTTTGGTGAGTTGTGCAAATATACCTAGTTGAGAGTGTTTGATATTGTAAGGAAATTTTAAAAATGGAAATAAAAGTAGCAAAAGAGAGTGGTTTTTGTTTTGGGGTAAAATTGGCGGTAGATAGTGCCAATCAAGCTCTTGAGAGTTGTGAACCTATATATTGCCTTGGACAGCTAATTCACAACAATTCTGTTACCGATGATTTAGAAAATAGGGGTTTGATTGTTGTAGATGATATACATTTAGTACCTGATGGTTCTAAAATAATATTTAGAAGTCATGGCGTATCTAAGTCCATATATGAGATTGCTAAATCAAAAAAACTTTCTATCATAGACAGTACTTGTCCTTTTGTGACTAAGATACATAGGATTGTAGAAGAGCATTACAAAAAAGGTTATGGTATAATTATAGTTGGTAAAGCAAATCACCCCGAAGTGATTGGTATCAATGGTTGGTGTGACAACTCTGCAATTATAATTGAGACAGAACAAGATGTAGACAAGATTGCTGATTTGAGTATCCAAATGCATGTAGACAACTCATTAGACTTGTCAATTAATGAGGGCGAAAGCTTAAAGTCCAAATATTGCGTGGTCACACAGACAACCAACAATCAACAATTGTGGCAAAACATTATAAAAAAGATTGGCAAAAACAATGCAATAATAGTTGATTTTTTTGATACAATTTGTTATACTACCAATATTAGGCAAGTAGAAGCTAAAGAAGTATCCTCAAATAGTGAGATTATGCTAGTATTGGGCAACAAGCAATCTGCCAATACTAACAAGCTTTTGACTGTTTGCAAATCTAACTGCGATGCAAGTTTTTTGATTGGTGACATGGATGATTTGATTGGTTTGGACGACAGTATATTTGGGCAAGACAAGGTGGTAGGTATAACCGCAGGTGCATCTACGCCCTTTGAGTTTATTCAACAAGTCGTTGACTATTTAAATCAACATTACAATATACAATCTAAAGCTGAAATTGTAGATAGCCACACATTTGTCTAAAAATAAATTATAGTCGGTCTTAAAACTAGCAAGCCTTGATGGTATAGTCTCATGTATATGTCGTACGGCATATTAGGTGGAAGTGGATAAATTAGGATTGATTTTTAGGAGATTGTTCTAGAATGAGCAAAGAGTTTTCTAGTGTGTCTAATTTGGAGTTTATCCAAGGAGTTGAAGAGTCATTTGTGACTTATAGGCAGGGCAAAAAGGTTGAAGGCACTGTTATAATGGCAGATGAAAATGGTATCAGTGTTAGTATAGGTGGCAAGCACGATGGTTTGATTAAAAAAGAAGAAGCTGAGTATGATAGGGAGTATGACCCTTCCAATTACCCTACAGGTTTGCCAATTGAGGCTATTATTGTTTCTTCTTCACAAGATAGAGATACGGGTAGGATTTTGTTGTCCAAAAAACTTATAGACAGTACGAGAGCGGGTGACAAATTCGTAGAGTTGATTAGAGATGGGCAAGTTTTTGAAATGCCTATAGACAACGAGATTAAGGGTGGTTTGATTGGTAAGATGGGTAGTTATAGTGTATTTGTACCACAAAGTCAAATCAAGGAATCTTTTGTAAAGGATCTTAAGCCTTTTGTAGGCAAAACTTTGAGATTGACGGCATTAGAAATAGATGATGCTAAATATCGTATTATTGCAAGTCAACGCAAAGTATTGGAGAGTGAGAGAAAAGAAAAAGAAGAGATGTTTTGGACGCATGTACAACCAGATACCGTTGTGTCAGGCAAAGTAAAGCGTTTTACTACATTTGGTGCGTTTGTCAATGTTGGTGGATTGGATTGTCTAGCTCATATGAGTGATTTGAGTTATAGCAAAATTACTGCTCCAAGCGATGTATTAAAAATAAATGAGACTTATGACTTTTTGGTCTTGTCTGTAGAAAAGGATAAAGGTAGAGTATCTCTAGGATACAAACAACTTCAACCTGATCCATTTATGAAAGCTATTGAAAAATATGGTGTAGGTACAGAGACTACAGGAAAGGTTATTAGAATAGTTCCTTTTGGTGTATTTGTAGAGCTAGAAAAGGGGGTAGATGGATTGGTCCATGTATCTGAGTCTGCACACGGTTTTGTCAAGAATATTAATGATATTTTGAAAGTTGGACAAGAAGTCCCTGTAAAGGTGCTTGGTATAGACCCAGAAAATAAGAAAATCAATCTAAGCATCAAGGCAGCTTTGCCAGAATCTACTGATAGTGTTGTTGAAAGTGATGGGGCAAGCGGTAGCAAAAAAGGCTCTACAAAAAAAACAGAGAACACTACAACAGAGTGGAAAGAAGAGAGTAGTAGCAATCCATTTGCTGACCTACTCAAGGATATGGATACTACCAAAAAATAGTTGTTTTGTTTAAAAATTTAGGTGCTAATTGCTTATTAAAAAGCAAATAAATTGTCTTATTGGTATAAAATCTTTAATTTTGTTATATCATTATACAATGATAAGTTGCAAAAGGGGACAAGTTATCAAATAGTTCAATCTCATATGCGGGTGTATTGAGATAATCAGAGGAGAAATATGAATACATTTTTTAACAGTATCTTTTATGCAACTAGTGATGTAGGGGGTACTATAATGCTCTCTATTGCAGGTGTGGCAATTATTGCTTTTATGTTTATAGTGCCAGTTAGACGACGCAAAAAACAAAACGAATACATTTCTAATTTGCATCAAAGTGTACAAGTAGGTTGTATTGTCAAAACTTTGGGTGGTCTAATAGGTAAGGTTGTAGGACTAAACGAAAAACAAGGCATAAAAGAAGTTGTAATAGAGACAGGTATAGAGCCCAATAAGGCTACTCTCGTATTTGACTTTATGTATATATATGCAGTGTTGGTCAATGCAGATGGCACTAAGCATGTTCAAGGTGGTGCAAAAACAACAAGTACTACTCAAAATGCAGTAAGTGTAAAAATAGAGAGTGATGTGCAAGATACGCAAGAACAAGACAATACTGCAAAGATGGAAGAAATTATTGTAGCAACCCTAGACAACAAAACTACTGAAGTAAAGCAAGAAACTTCTGTGCAAACAGAGTGATATACTATAAAACAACATCATTTGGTGATGTTGTTTTTTGCATTTGTGTAAGCATTGTAGTTGAATACAAAAGCAAATACATGTTGTACAAATATGAAGAGACGCTGTACATTTGCGTACAGTGTCTCTTTGTGTTTTCTTGTTTTTCTAATTAGTGTATTACTTATTTTACTTATTCCCACTGAACTACATGAATGTTTCCTGTGGCGAACAATATGATAGTCAACAATGCTAAAGCAGTAGCAATAATTGAGAGTATGAGACCTGTTTTAGCTTGTGTTAGTCCTATTCCTGTTTGTTTGGATTGCATTAATCCTAGATAACTAATGACAATACCAGAAATGGAAATTATAGAAACTATAGTAATAGTTATCGCATTTGTTATAAAAAATCCACCACAAGTACAAATAGCAATGATTCCAACTATCATGCCCGCCTTAGCTAGAGAATTGCTTCGTTGTTTCTCATTCATATTAATATCCTCCTAATAACAATTATATGATTATAGTAGCATAAAATTCTATATAAAGCAAGTATTATTTGTGGTGTTAGCAAAATTGACAAGCAAGATGTAGATGTATATATGTGTAATGAATGAGAGTATACAACAAGGATGGTATCAACAATAAAGTACAAACAATCAAAGTGTTTCTTCCTTTTCATCTTAATGTACTCTATAGCATATTGCCTACACATAATGAATACTCTATTTGTCTTATTTTATTCATATTCTTTCTAGTGCGTTTAATTCTGTTGCACAACATGCGTTTGTATGATATAATACACACATATAAATAATATTGCATATCAATGCAAATAGGAGGTATAATATGGACGAAAACAACATTCAACACCAACAAGAAAATGGGTTTGCAATAGCGGGTATGGTTGTTGGTATCATTGCTATTTGTGTATGTGGTGGATACTTTGTCAACGATATTACTAGTGTTATTGTTGCTGCGGTAGCATCTATCGTTGGTCTTGTGTTAAGTTACATTGGATTAAAGAATTCTACTCAGACTGGCATAGGCAAAAATCAAGCAAAAACAGGACTTATTCTTTCTATAATCGCTGTACTCGTTGTCATTTCTCTTATAATTGTTGTAGCTACTGGTCACCCTCTCCGTGGTGATTACAACTACAACTATGAAGCTCAATCTTTGTTGTATTTATTTTAACAAAAAAAGGTATAGAGATGTTGCGTCCTATACCTTTTTATTTGTCTACATAATTAAAGTGCATCAAAAAACACTCTTATGTATTATTTTGGTTATCAAATACTCAACAATAAACTTATTGCGTAAGTATCTGCTTCTCCATACCAATATGCTATAAAAGATATTAACCAAATTACAAGTATCGCAACTATAGCTAGAGATAGTATTGATAGAATAAGTCCTGTTATAGCCATTCCTTTGCCTGGCCTATTTTGTTTGCTTTTGAGATGCCTATGCTACTAAATATTATACCCAATATAGGCATTGCAAAACCTAGAGCCTCATTGATGAATGACCCTCCGCAACTTACAATAGACAAAATGCCAAAGATAAGTCCAGTTATCGCCATGCCATTGGTAGGTTTATAGCCGTTGTACTGTGGTTGCTGTGGTGGTGGATTATTATTGTAATTCATATCTTACCTCCGTTTTTGAGGTAATTACTCTCTCTCTCTTTGTGGTTTAAGAACATAGATGGTAAACTCCTTAAAAATTGTGATAAGTATATTGT
>WRGC01000044.1 GCA_009787385.1 Bacillota bacterium | reverse complement strand
AAAAAAATATACAACTTTATTTTGTAGAGTTTGGAAAGACCAAACTTTACTTTTTTTGTGTTTCAGTATCCACTTGCCCGAAATTGCTTGACATTTTTACAAATATATGTTATGAATATAATATAATGGGGTAATATATTATTTATAGAGTTATACTATAGATGATTGACTTAATTATATTATATAAAATATGAGTGATGGGGTAAATGAACTTTTAGCAAAATTGGATATTGTTCAGGTAATTTCTAAGTACATTGCTCTAAAGGGTAGAGGTGATAGTTATTTAGGGCTATGTCCTTTTCATCATGAAAAAACTCCATCTTTTAGTGTATCTCAATCCAAACAAGTATATCATTGTTTTGGTTGTAAAGAAAGTGGCAATGCTATTAGCTTTATAAAAAAAATAGAAAATTGTGATTTTGTAGATAGTATAAATATTTTGTGTAAAGATGCGGGCATAGAAATTCCTGAGTTTAAATTTGAAAAAAAAGATAATAATTCTTTTTTACAAAGAGATAAACTTTTTAAGTTGCTTAGAGACGCCGCTATACAGTATCACTACAATCTTAAATTGGATAAAGGTATAATGGCATTAGAATACTTGCAGTCTAGAGGACTTAGTCAAGATACTGTTATCAAGTTTGGTATAGGTGTTTCTATAGACAACAAATCTATACTAAATCATTTGTATAGAAAGGGGTACAGCTTTGAAGAGATGGTGCAAGCAGGTATAGCAAACAAATCTCAATTGAGTATAAAAGAAAACAGTACTCAAACCATAGATTTTGTAAATCAAGATATAGGAATAAATACAGATAATATTGACAATTATTATGATGTATTCAATGGTAGATTGATGATACCTATTATCAACAATACAAATTCGGTTATAGGTTTTGGAGCTAGAGACCTCAGTGGTAGAAAGGATGTTGCTAAGTACAAAAATAGTAGGCAAAGTCAAATATTTGATAAGTCAAATACCGTATTTTCTATTAATAATCTCAAGAAAATAAAAAAAACAAAGGGTTTTGTTTCGTATGCAATTTTAGTTGAGGGATACTTTGATGTAATATCATTGTATGCATCAGGTTATGAGATGGCTGTGGCTTGTATGGGTACAGCACTTACACTCAAACAGGCTAGACAAATCAAGAATTATACTGACAATATATATGTTAGTTTTGATGGTGACGAAGCAGGAAATATGGCTACTCAAAAGAGTTTGGAGATACTATCTCAAGTGGGACTTGTTGTAAGAGTTTTGGATTTGCCACAGGGTGTAGATCCCGATAGTTTTATTAAAGAAAAAGGTAAAGTTGCTTATCAATCTTTGATAGAAGATGCAGATACATTGCCAGCATTTAAATTAAAAACACTATTTAAGAGTATTGATATCAATGATACTGCACAACGCACAAAGTTTGCTCTTGATGGTTGTCGTGTTGTGGCTAGCCTAGATGATGTAATACAACAGGAAGAATATAGGCATATGTTGTCTAGACTTAGTGGATATAGTATAGAAATCTTAAAGTCACAAGAAGAGCAATTAGAGCAACCCATATTAGCCAATGAAACATCAAATAAAGATTTGCAAAACAATAGAGAAAGCTTGCTCAATAAAGCAATTGACTTTGTACTAGCTTCTTTGGTACAACAAATGGAATGGGCTGATTATACTGTAGATATCTTTGATTATTTGCCAACCGATTTGCATAGACTTGTGTATACCGAGAGCTTAAATAATTTCAAGTATAATTTAAATAATTCATCAATTTCGGCACTTTATAGTCAACTTGATGAAAGTGAATGTAGCAAGCTTTCATATTGGCTAAATTATGAATTTATAAAAATAGATAATAAAATTGAGTTTGACAATTATGTAAATCAAATAAAGATTAAATATTTAGAGAATGAAAGAGAAAAATTATTAAAGTTGAATGGTGAAACAAATGACAGTAATTTGCTAATACAGATAGGCGAAATAAGTAAAAAAATTATTGGAATAAAAAAACTAAATAGTAATTAATATCTCTATTTTTTAGTATAAGTTATTGCTTGACAATAATAAATACATAGGGTAAGCCCTGTTGATATAAAATGAAAAAACAAAAGCAAACAAATATAGAAAACGATAATATAGAGTTGGAAAAAACACTAACTAATGTTGGGACTACTGTTGGTCAAAAGTCTAAAGCAAAGACTTCTAAAACATCCACCTCTGTTAAAGCAGCTTCTAAAAAAAATTCTATAATAGCACAAGGTATAGAAAAAACTAAGGAGTCTAATTTTGGTCAAAAATCAAATACTTCATTAAAATTAGGAAAGATAGATGTTAGAAATGCTGAAGCATTAGACAAAGATTCCATTGACATAAAACATACTCCATTAATTTTAA
Source organism: Bacillota bacterium (assembly GCA_009787385.1). Lineage (GTDB taxonomy): Bacteria > Bacillota > Clostridia > Christensenellales > Pumilibacteraceae > WRGC01. The sequence continues at coordinate 5,092 of WRGC01000044.1, read as the reverse complement.
ATTATGACCAATCTAGTTTGCCAGAAAAAATAGATAATGAGATAAAGCGTTTGTTAGAATTGGGCAAAAAAAGGGGATGGTTGACTTATGATGAGATTGGAGAAAGATTGGCAGTAGAGTGTGAAGCTAATGCTCAACAAATAGATTTAGTATTTAAGGTAATTGCAGAAAATGGAATAACAACTTTAGAGGGGTTTGACCCAACTAAAGAAGTAGCAGAGATTGATTCTTTAGACCATATTTTAACTGATATAAGTTTGGACGATCCTGTCAAGGTTTATTTGAAAGATATTGGTAGGATAGAGCTACTTAGTATAGAAGAAGAGACAGATTTGGCTAAAGCGGTGATAAACGGAGATAAGTATGCTATGTCACGATTGGTTGAGTGCAACTTGAGACTTGTAGTAAGTATTGCAAAACGATATGTGGGTAGAGGTATGCTTTTTTTGGATCTTATTCAAGAAGGAAATTTGGGACTAATAAAGGCAGTAGAAAAATTTGATCATACTAAGGGATTTAGATTTAGCACATATGCAACTTGGTGGATAAGACAGGCTATAACTAGATCTATTGCAGATCAAGCTAGAACTATACGCATACCTGTGCATATGGTTGAGACTATCAATAAGCTGATACGAGTAAAACGCACTCTTGTGCAATATCTAGGTAGAGACCCTAGTACTGGTGAGGTTGCTCAAGAATTGGGTATAACCGAAGATAGAGTGCGTGAAATAGAGAGAGTTGCCTTAGATCCAATATCTTTGGAAATGCCAATTGGCGAAGAAGATGATACAGCATTGGGTGATTTTATAGAAGATCATTCTACAACTTCGCCTGTAGATGCCGCAGCTATTAGTATGCTAAAACATGCTCTTTTACAAATTTTTGAATTTTTGACTCCAAGAGAAGAAGTAGTAATTAGAATGAGATATGGAATAGATGATGGACAACCAAAAACATTAGAAGAAGTTGGTAGGGTTTTTGGAGTGACTAGAGAGCGTATAAGACAAATAGAGGCTAAAGCATTGAGAAAGCTAAAACAAAATACAAAATCTAAAAAGCTTAGAGAGTTTACAGAGTAATATAAATATTTGTTAGTATGAATATATCCAAACGGTTGACTGTAATTGCAAATTTAATAACAATGGGTGGCATTGTCATAGATGTAGGTTGTGACCATGGATTGTTGTGTCAGTATTTATTATTAAACAATCTTGCAACTAGTTGTATAGCGTGTGATATTTCTAATGATTGCTTGGATAAAGTTCCTAATTTATATAATATAGACAAGAGATTGGGTGATGGTTTGAGTGTGTTAGATAGTGTAGAAAAAGTGCATACTATAGTTGTTGCAGGTATGGGTGGAATAACAATAGATAGAATATTGAGAAATTATTTTGAAAGATTGATAGAAAACAAAGTAGAAGTGGAGCAAATTGAAATAGTACTTTCTCCGCAATCTAGAGTGGACATTGTAAGAAAACTACTGTTGGAATATAGTTGTAGTATTACTCATGACTTTGTTTTGTTTGATGGCAAGTTTTATGATATAATAAGGAGTATTTATAGTACTGTACATTCTGTTAGCAATAAGAATTTATCAAATGTTCAATTGCAATATGGTGTTTATTATAAAATACCAAATCAGTATTTAAAACAAAGATTGGATATTCTTTGCAATATGTATCAAAAGGCAATATCAAATTCTAAAAATAATTGTAGATTAGATTTTAAAATTAGGCAAATTCAAGAGGTATTGAGATGGCAGTAGTACAAGATATTTGTAAAATAATTGAGAAGTTTGCCCCCAAAGATGCAACATACAATGGAATTCGTGACAATGTTGGGTTGCTTATAGGACATCATAGTTCTAATGTTGCTAGAATATTATGTTGTTTGGACATAACTCATGCTGTGGTTCAAGAAGCCAAAATACTCAATGCTCAACTTATTGTTAGTCATCATCCTGTTATATTTGATCGTCTTGAGATAAACGACAAGTCCCCTAGCGGTAGGATAGTTTTGGATTTAATAAAAAATGATATAAGTGTATATTCGGCACATACTAATTTAGACTTTGTAAAAGATGGTATAAATGATTATATTGCAGATATTTTAGAATTACAAGAAAAAGAGATAATGCAACCATATGATACTACAAGCAATTCATCGTTAGGACGCAATAATATAAGTAATGAAGAACAAAAACAAGGATTGGGACGAGTCGGTAATTTAAAAACAACAATGAGTGTTTTGGAATTTGCTCAAAAAGTGTCATCTACTTTGAAAGATAATTGTGTGAGAATAGTAGGGGATAAATATAAAAAATTAAAAAGAGTAGCCGTTATCAATGGGGCAGGTGGCGGTGATATTAGATATTTTGAAATGGCAATAGCTCATGGTTGTGACTGTATAGTTACTGCAGATGTAAAACATCATGTGGCAGTATATGCTCAAGAATGTGGTTTAGCTTTGATTGAGCCACAGCATTATACTACCGAACACCCATATATTGCTATATTAAAGTCAAAATTGCAACAAGCTACAAAACAATTGGGATTTGAGATAGAGATTTTTCAAAGCTTGCAAGACAAAAATCCAAGAAGCTTGATTGTTTGATTGGTGAGTATTTTTTTTAAACATGGGGTATTTATGACTAAATTAGAAAACATATTAGAGTACCAAACTATAGATATTCAAAAACGCCGTAAGCTCAGTGAGATAGAAAACTCAGAGTGTGCAAAAAAAGCATATAGGGCTAGGGAAGATTATTCTAAGGCAAGGCAAGTTTTGGTAGATAGCGAAAAGCAGTCTACCCCATTATTGGTGTACTTTAATACTATAAAGACGCAGTATGAAGAAACAATAAATAAATTTGAAGAATTAAAAAAATCTTTGAGTGATTTAGATGATCCAAAAGAATTAGAACAGCTTATTGAAAGACTATCTCATTATCGCAATAAAGTATTTGAGTTGGAAAAAAAACTATTTGAACAACTGAAACAAAGTAAAGAGATAATAGACAATTATTTGGTAGCACAGCAAAATGGCAAAAAAGCTCAGGAAATATACAAAGAAAATTGGACAGAGCTAGAGAGTATAAAGAGTACGAACAAAGTAATATTAGAAAACTTTGATAAACAACTTCAAGAATTGAGAGCAAAAGGTGATAAGGAATTGTTTGATATGTATGACCAATTAACTAACGAAAAAAAAATACCTGCCTTTGTGTCTTTAGCAGGTATAGATACATGCAGTGGTTGTGGCATACAAATGTCACAAAAGTCATTAGCCAACTTAGGTACAATGGAGAGTATATGCAGGTGTGATACATGTAGGCGGATAGTTTTTAAACAATAATTAGGTATTCAAGAAATCTATGTATTAGCATTTTAAATAGTTTACTATAATAAATATAGTAAAAGTATACTAAAGTTGTTGAAATAAAAATTTAATAATTATTTGATTTTTAAATATACTGTTGAAATTCTTAATGGATTTCGTAAAGGTACTTATTAGCAATGGAGTCAAAAAATCAACAACAAAAAAAAGATATTCAAGGTGGTGTATTGAAAAATGCAAATACTGTACAAATGCCACCCAAAAAAATGGGGTGGTTTAAACGCCTAATATTTGCTGAGCCACAAGAAGACGAAGATGCAATACATTTAGCTAAACAAACAAAACTAGCCAATGAAGCTTTAAATGCTAACAAGCAACTAAGTGATTATGTTAGTCAATTAGACAAAAAAGTTGAGCAGAATAATGCCGCATTGATGCAAACATTGCAGTCATTACAATCTAACAATGATAGCCTATTAAAGCAAGTGCGTTCTTTATCAGAAGTTAATAGGCAATTGTATGAAAAAATGCTGTCTAGTAACAAAAAAGCAAAAATATTTAGGATTTTTGCTTTGTTGGCATCCTTATCTACTATTATTATTAGTATGTGGCGAATAATAGAATGGTTGTCATAGATTGGTGCTAGTTTGAAGTTAATTAAATTTATATACAAATCAAGCAAAGTTTTATTATTTGCTTGATTTGCATTAATATAAATGTTATAATTACCCCATGGCAGTTGCAGTCCGCTATTTGTTGAAGTTGACAATATAGTTCACTTTATTTTATTTGCAAATATGAATGCAATTTTGTGGGATTTTCCCAAGGAGAAAAGTAAGTCATGAACAACACTATTTTAAATATTGAAAAGGAATATCTTAAAAAGACTGTTCCACAATTTAATGTAGGGGATCTAGTAAAGGTATTAATCAAGGTTGTGGAAGGCGATAAAGAAAGACTGCAAGCATTTGAGGGTAGAGTAATTGCTCGCAAAAATGGAGGTCTTAGAGAGACTTTTACAGTTCGTCGTGTATCTTTTGGTATAGGAGTAGAAAGAGTATTTCTTTTGCATAGTCCTCGTATAGAAAAAGTAGAAGTGGTAAAACGAGGTAGAGTTCGTAGAGCTAAGTTGTATTATTTAAGAGATTTGAGTGGCAATGCTGCAAAAATTAAAGAAGTTAAAGATAGCAAGTCTACAACTAAGAAAGTGTCTAAGAAAGATACAAAATTAACAGAAAAAACAAGTGATAAATTGGTTAAATCAGCAGAAAAAAAGACAGAAAAGAAAGAAGAAAAAAAATAATAAGAAATTTGTTTTGTCGTTTATAATAGAGAATACGCTTGTAAGGCTACTATAAATTGCGATGAAAATGATGTTTTATGGATTAGAATTATGACTTTAAATTTGTTAATCAGTATTATTTAAGAATAAACAATCATAAACAAATTAGCAATATACAACAAAATTAGAATGAGAAAGACAACCTATAAGATGGTTGTCTTTTTCGTATGATATATAAAGAAATTTATGTGTTTACCGATAGAATAACAGTTAAGCCAATATAGCAACAACTAATTAATAGGGCTTATGGTGCAGAGTGAAGAAAGTTGTAAATACAATGTAAAATATTTACATTGTATTATTGCATAAAGAAGTGGACTAATTAGATGATATATGATAAAATAATTGAATGGAACGAGAATGCCCTAGATGTAAGAGTAAAGAACAACAAATGAATAATGGACACCA
>WRGC01000043.1 GCA_009787385.1 Bacillota bacterium | reverse complement strand
CCCCCCCCCCCCCGACATCAAAGAGGCAACACTAATCATATTAAAAGATAATATTATCAACAACATTGCAACAACAGAAACAACTCCAAATCTACTTGTTTTTGTTTGTTCAAATTTTTTCATAGTATTCTCCTATGTACCTTACAATATATGTTTACAGTATACAATATGATATATTATATCATATATACAAAAATTTGTAAAATTATTTAATTATTAAAGAATATGGAAATATTTTGAACTTAATTTGAATATTTCTTGAACTTAAATAAAAAATCCCCCATAGCACAATAACAATGTGACTATGAAAGTTATGGTTGATTTTATAATTCAATCTAATTTGTTTACAATAAAGTAGTACACAAATATACTATATTAATGTAGAAAAGAAGTAACAACTAAAATAAAAACAACCTTAAAGCGTTCGGGGGTTTGGGGGGATTCGCAACCCCCCAAGTGCTTTTTTGATTCTTTTTTGGCGTCAAAAAAGAATAATGCTACTTTTGTTGTTTGTCTGTATCTTATTGTTAATAATATCTCGTTTTAATACCACTATAAAAACTTGATATTGTTTTTAAACTCACTATCCCAAAACCTTAACTACACTCTTCAAATAATCTTTGATTTCATCAGTAGTAGCCAATCCCATTGCATGTTTTTCAACCTTATCAGTCTCTACTTTGTCCCACTGAGCTATACCTGCACGCACCTTTAGTACTGACTTTGCCCCAACACTAAACTCATCTAGTCCCCATGATAGTAGCAAAGGCAACATCAATTGGTCAGCCGCAGCTTCCCCACACATTGCCACCTCTATTTTTGCTTTCTTGGCTGCCAATATTATTGACTTGATTGCTCTCAATACTGCCGGATAAAACACACTACACAAGTGTGCCACATCTGCATTACCACGATCTGCCGACATGACATATTGAGTCAAATCATTTGTACCTATACTAAAAAAGTCAACTTCTTTAGCCAATACATCAGCAATCAATGCTGATGCCGCTGTCTCTGTCATTATGCCTACTTGTATATTCTTATCATATTCAATTTTATCTTTATCCAAATCTTTTTTAACTTTTTCTATAAGAATTTTGGACTTTCTCACTTCACTGACATCACTAATCATAGGCAACATTATCTTGATTTTTCCAAATGCTGATGCACGCAAAATAGCTCTAATTTGAACTTCAAAAATATCAGTTCTAGTAAGACAATATCGTATTGCCCTAAATCCCAAAAATGGATTTTCTTCTTTTGGCAAATTTAGATAAGGTATATCCTTGTCTCCGCCGACATCTAAAGTACGAATAATCACAGGCAATCCATTCAAACTAGTTGCCGCAGTCTTGTATGCCAAAAATTGCATTTCTTCACTAGGTGCTGTAGTGTACTGCATGTACAAAAACTCTGTTCTAAACAATCCCACACCTTCGGCACTACTCTCAAAAGCCGCCTTGGCATCACTAGTATTGCCTATATTGCAATACACATGCGTATGCTCACCCGACTTGAGAGTAGTAGGTTTTGATTTATAAGCTTGCATTTTTTTTTCCAATTCCAACTTAGCATTGTATTGAGCGGTATATGTCTCAACATTCTTTTTGTCAGGAGACAAAAAGACTTCGCCCTTACCACCATCTACTATTACAGTAGTTCCGTCCTTGATATCATCCAACTCTATTTCAAACACAGCAGGCAATCCCATATTGCGTGCCAAAATAGAACAATGTGATGTAAAGCCCCCAATAGTACCTAGCAACGCAACAACACTATCACTACCTGCAATATCAGCCAACATACTAGCCGTAATTTCGTAAGCAACCAACACTGTACCATTGGGCAAATTTGACAAGTCAGGTTCTTGAATTCCCTTAAGTTTGTTGACTATAGCTTGCGACAACTCACGCACATCAGCAGCTCTCTCAGCCATGTAAGGGTCATCACTACTTGCAAACATTTTTTCAAAAACTTCCAATGCTTTTTGCACAGCAATCAAAGCAGACTGCCCACTTTTGATTGCATTAGTCACTTCTCCAATCAAGTATGGGTCACTTATCATAACAATGCGTCCACTCAATACATCAGCTTGCAAATTAGCTTGCTCAGGAGCATTGTTTGTTTTTACTCTTTCAATCTTCTTTTCGGTATCAGTCACAAAACTTGCAACAGCTTGTTCAAACCTTGCAATCTCTTTATCAATATCACCCACTATATACTCTACAGTATTGTTGAGATGAGAATCTGCTCTAAAAGTCTTACCAATTCCAATTCCATCAGAAGCCGCTAGCCCCTTTTTCATGTAGTTCTCCTTAAAATGCACAAAATGGACTGTATAGCCCATTTAATAAAAACTAATGTGGATATTTCTTAAAACCAATATTGTACTATAAAACACAATAACAATACCTAGCTATCCACTCACAAATCAATCTATTCTCCAAAACCTGAGTCAATCAACTCTATAGCTTTATTGAGTGCTGCTTGTTCGTCTTCACCATCTGCTTGAATAGTCAACTTTGCACCTTGCTTGATACCTGCACTCAAAATTATCATCAAGCTCTTGGCATCTACAGTCTTATCTCCAACCAAAATATTAATTTTGGACTTAAACTTAGACATCTCCTTTACAAACACACTAGCAGGTCTCATATGAAAACCTTGTGCTGCTACCATAGTAGTCTCTTTAGAAATCATAAACTTCTCCTAATTATTGTTAATTTTGACAACAAAAATCTTTACAAGATACATTGTACAACTTTTGACAACTTTTGTCTAATATAAAAACAAAGTATTTTTTAATAACAACAAAAAATAGATTGAACCAAATCCAACCTATCAATATTTAGAGAGTGTACAACGGAACGGTTATTGCAATAAAATACAAACTATCAACAAAACAGGCATTATTCTTTTTGACGCCAAAAAAGAATCAAAAAGCTTTTGTGGAATACCACCCGAACCCTTTAAGGTTGATTTTATTTATGTTATTACTTCCTTGTACATCTTAATGTACTCTATTTGTACACTCTTCAATATTATTTGTTATCTTCCCAAAATACATCTACAAATATCAATTATCCACCATGTCTCTCTAGCAATCTTTCTCCAACAAACAAACAGTCATCAGCATAACTAAACAGTTTTGGCAATACAGTCTTAACTACACCATTTTCAATTTGGCGTTGTACAATACTCTGTCCAGTATTGACAAATACCACAACTACATCACCGTATCTATATGCATTAGAAACTCTACCCGCCCCCAATGACAATATCTTTTTATCAAAAATCATATTTACCCCACTAAGCTGAGTTGCTATATTTCACTTTGCTACTCAAAAAAGTCAACAATCTTTGTTTGGTTTCATATGCCCTTTTACTACTATCCACTTTATCCAAAACATCTAAAATTGCTACCAAACTTTCTATCAACAACTGTCTCACTTCATTGTCAAAGGTATTGTCATATATACGCAATTGTCCTATATTATCTATCTTGTTTGACAATATCTCAACCTTGCTACCACACTCTCTTATTTGCGACACTGTATTCTTGATAGGCAGAACAAACAATCTATAAAAGAACGACAATATTCCAACAATAGCCACAAGAGTTGCAACTATAGTACTTACTATCTCTACAATATACACTTTAAACTCCATCTATTTTTAGGAGTGTACAAATAGAGTACATTAAGATGGAAAGAAGTAACAACATAAATAAAAACAACCATAAAGCGTTCGGGGGTTTGGGGGGATTCACACCCCACCCCAAGAGCTTTTTTGGTTCTTTTTTGGCGTCAAAAAAGAATAACGCTGGTTTTGTTGATTATTTGTATATTGTTGTTAATATCCTCTCGTTGTACACTCTCCTATTTTTAAGTCTAATATTTTTTATACAAATCTCAAATCAAATCTAACTCCAATATTTCCATCATTATTATATCCACTTACACTTTTTACTGTATATCCGCTAGTTATTGTATCTTCAGGTTTCAAATCATATTTTACAATCCAACCATGTTTATTTTGATGTGCTAGTACAAAAAGATTACCCTTGTCATTTACTATCAAAATATAATCATGTAGACGACCGACTGCCACAATTGAACTACCAAATTTCAACTTTGCAATATCTACAGTACAGTCATTAGATCTATCATACAATACTACCCTAATACTGTAGTCTGTTATATCCTGAATTATTAGGTAGCATCCACACATCCATACCCTGCCATCAATCACAACCATATCATTGTTGTGGATAGTATTGTATTTTGCAACAGTATCCACGCCATCACCATACAAAAACATTCCACAATAGTGAGTGGTTACATTTTGTCTAGCACATGCAAGCGTCATCATACTCGCCAATGTAGCGTCATTGTCTAGCCCTGACATAACATAGCTAGTTTCTCCAAAATAATCATCATAATACAACAATGAGCTTCCATATTTCAATACTCTAATACAATCAGTCAAAACTTGCATCTGCAAAAAACTCTCTGCACCTTTGATATAATAGTATACAATTGTATCACTACCAATCACGCAAGCAACAAAACATTCGTCATCATTTTTACCTGTCACAACTGCAAAATAAGCAACCCCATTTATTGCCACACTGTCAACAAACCACTCACCATCTTGCATATAATACACACTAAAAACTCCCGAACTATACAAAAAAACTATCCCGCTACTACTTATATCCACCCAATAATCATTGTTAGGTATACTCAAAATTATATCCAAAGCTCCATTTTGCAACTTAGTCAATAACATAAGTTGTCTTTTGCCAACAATACATATATATTTTCCATCACTGTCCCCAATCAACTTAGTTTCTGTATCCAATCTCAAATCATTCAAATTGTGTCGCAACTCACACACTTGCAATCCATATCTAATAGCATCACAATAATTCAAAATTTGATTGTTGATAGATATATTGATGACAGTATCTGCTTGATTTTCAAAGGCTACAACTCCAGTATCTACCTTAGACAAAACAGTATTGACAACGCCATTAACTGCCTTTCTAAGTTGCGGCACACCATCACAACACAACAACAATTCGTATATAGGTTGATTGTCAAAAGTTGCCCAAAAACTCAATACCCCATTAGCATACTCCACTTGTGCATCTATGGCAATATTTTGCTCAGCCCTGAATATTGTATTTTTATCAGTATTGTCTCCTAAGGCTATTTGCCACTTATCCCACAACTTGTTGAGTCCAAGCAACCACCCAATCAAACAATTATCACCTGCACACAACAACACATCTCCGTCCCAATCCAAGGACACAATACACTCAATTGCAATACTCTCAGTCCTATTCTTATGCAAACTATCTTCCAAAACAAATTGTACAAATATACTATCCAAATTAGTTTCACCCGACAAACCCAATCCCACTATTTCAAGTTCTTTATCCATATCCAAAACAATACTTTTGGACACAAACAAAGCACCATTACAAGGATTGATATTGCAATCACCCAAAATACTAGTCCTAAACAACACATCACCATTGGATAGCACACAATATATATACTTAGCATTAGCCAAATCTTGTCTCAACTCCAATTTTATTGTACCTTTATCTCTAGCTTCTTTGCCATCAATGCTAAATTGCGATTTTATTTTCATAATTTTATCTTCAATATTTCTAATTCTTCATTATACTTTTTCTAGAGTGTACAAATAGAGTACATTAAGATGTACAAGGAAGTAACTCTAAATAAATCTTAAAGCGTTCAGTGGTTTGAGGAGATGCCCAATGGCTTTTTGATTCTTTTTTGGCGTAAAAAAAGAATATTATTACTTTTGTTGATTGTTTGTATTCTATTGTTAATAACATCTCATTATACACTCCTAATTTTTCCAACTATACCCAACTTCAACAAAACCAACGCTAGCTACAACTCTCACACTGTTGTCAAAAACAATTGTCTCAGATTCTTGCAAAACAATATTCTTTTTGTCAGCAAAACCCAAAACCAAACAATTTTTGTTTATCTGCTTTATCCAACTTATATTTTTTACTCTACTATTGTCCAATTCTCTCAATACAAGTATACTGTTGTTGACTATCTTGCCGACTTTGACCTTGCAAACCTTTAGTATTGCCAAATACATACCATGTTGCGTACAATTTATTGCAACTCTATCAGCTCCAGATGCCAAATACCTCGTATTGGTTATCTCAAAATCTTTGTTGAGAACAATCAACCAAATATTGCTAGCATAGTCCACAACACTTACAAAAAACTCATTGCCAAAAAATGAAACATCTACACTACTACCAACCATCAACAACCTAGGTTGTGCGATATCTTGTCCCTTAATTGCGTGACAATACACATTTCCACCATCAGCAAGAACTGCCAAACCATATTCTCCAATCCAATCACAACCAAATTGTGCCGTACTATCTACTACAACACCGTCACCCATAAAACAAATTTCATAGTTATCCAACACCCCACTACCCTTTATACTCAACTCCAAAGCCGTATTGGACTTAATGTCAATACTTGCAAAAGCCAAACCCGTATTGCTACTATCCACAATAGCCGTTAGTCCATCTACTAGCAATTGCACACTAGGTATTATAGAATGTTTAAATATAATACCAACCTTGATACTCTGCACAATAGCGTACCAACAATTACAACTCTATCGTCCAATACAACACAAGGACTGCCACTTAGCACCGCACTAGTATTACTCAATTTAGAAAGCTGAAAATTGAACCTAGACTCCAAATCTTCAATACGCATCAATGCTTGTTTGCCATAATCACTATTACTTTTTTCAAACATATCCCACCATTTTTGTACAAACTGTATACAGTCAACTTGCTAACCAATTTTCTATGCCACACTCTTGCTAAGTTTTTTATATTTATCATTCAAAAAACTCACTTTGCTATAGTGCTTGTTGATATAATTAAAGTTATATCCCAACTCTATACAGTGTTTGGTCAATTTTGAATACAATATATCTACTATCTTGTTGAGCTTGGCAGGTTTGATACCCATAGCACTAGACACAGCCAATCTATCCAACTTTCCTTGTATGTATTGTATTGCAAACAATTCGTTCTCGTCTAGATGATACAACATGCTCTCTCTAAGCAAATCTAGACATTGCAAGTCATGTTTTCTGTCTAGCAAAGCCACTATGTTGTCATAAGCTTGTTGTCCCGTTTGAGAAAAAGCTGCAAATGCGGCATCATCTAAATGCCTATCAATAATAGCACAAGTATTGACTATTGCTTCATGACTAGTCAATATTACTCTTATCCATGTTCTCATATTTTGTTATCCTCCTTTGATGTTACAAGCCCAATATCTACGCAAAAGGCTATTTTAGTTAGTAGTTTTGATTACTCAATTCAATCTAAAAACCCAATAATTATTTACAAAACTAGTATAACAAACAAAGAGTGTCAACACTTGTGACACTCTTTGAAAAATAATATATATTTTGTTTTTGCAATACAAACTAGATAAACTCATTGCAACTTATCCAAAATTATCTATGGATAATCAATTGATTTTTGGAAGCGTAAAAATAGAGTACAATATGAAAAAAA
>WRGC01000042.1 GCA_009787385.1 Bacillota bacterium | reverse complement strand
TCATACAAAAAAATCTCCTAAAATTTATTTATCTTAGAAGACATTGCATTTATTCACTTGTTGCCTATACTACCACAACTACCTTATATCCAATCTCTCTTTCTCTCTAATCTACATATTTCTTTTTATCTAGAATATTTCTATATGTATACCAAGAGCAAGGAGCAAGGAACAAGGAGCAAGGAGCAAGGAGCAAGCAATATCCTTTAAAACCTACCTTATTTATACTCTCATTATATCATATACTTATACATGTGTCAATAAGTTTCTATAGATTTTTTACAATTAAAAATTGGTAAATAGAAAAGTAAATTCAAAAAAGTGATTAGCTTTTGCTAATCACTTTAAAATAGTTTTCAACTGTTGATAATGTGGTAGAACTAGTTATTAAATAAACTAGCCAACAAATCATACAAAATACTAACTACCTATTTTCAAATATTTCATTTTGATTTTTAATTTAATATCTTTTTACAAACTACTTGTCTATACCCAAATCCTTTAGTATATCATTCAAACTTTGCTTTGGTGTCAATGCTTCTTTGTAATCTAATTGAGTAGCTTGACTACCTACAGTCTCTGTGCTTTTTTGTACATTATCTCCTGTTATCAACATATCATTGCCTACTCTTTTATATGATGTAGTGTTTGTAGTTTTGTCTATATTAAGAGCTGTGTTCATTCTAGAATTAAATTCTTCCATTTTTTTTAATACAGAATCAACTGGGTAAACAGAAATGATTTTGTCATAATACGACAACCATTTGTTGTGAAAAGCTCTCAACTGTTTGAGTTCCATTTGATATTTAGTCAAGGTTAATTGTTCTATCTCCTCTGCTTTGCCTACTGCACTCAATACCGACTTTTGATAATTATCATTGTTTTGTTTGTATCTCAATAAAGAATGTTGAGATACCGCCAACTGCCTCTTGAGATCTTGTATCTCTTGTTTTGCAGTCTCCAACTCTTGCATTTTTTGTTGCATATCATTGCAATAAACATCAACTTGAGATATATTGTATCCACCACTACTGTCTATATCAAACATAAAATCCTCCCCCTATAAAGCACAATATTCAAATATTCAATCGCAACCTTGCTTGCTTTGAAATGAATAAATCTATACAATATTTTTTTATCAATTGTTTGAACCACAAACACTAACTACCGATTGTCAAACTTATTTGCATTTTCTTTATTATACCCTTAGACCACAAAACTACATATGTTATTAGCATTGCTACATATATCAAAAGCATTAGTAGAACCCACAAATATCCAATTACACCCAAAGCTCCCAACAAAAGTATAACACACAATATACCAAATATTGCAACAACATAAGCATGAAGTCGCTTGTACACACTAAAAGGAGTTGTCAACATACTAGCTATCCCAAAACTACCTGCCAACAATGGATAAATCGCCCCAAAACTTACAACCCCAATGGTTGGCAACAAACATACCAATGCAATTGTACAAAACCACCAACCTGTCCACATAAGCACGCTATTGATTTGCACAAAACTTACACTAATCAACACAAATGCAATCATAGTATAAAATCCACCAAACAACATACCAACCTTAGGATAATCAAGACTTATCACTACCACAAAAGTATAAATCACAAAGCCACCAATCCCAACAAAAAACAATATATTCCCAATTATCTTTTGTATTGGGGACAAATCATTGATATTTTCGTTGATATAGGTCATAAAAAACAATTAAATAAAAGGAATATACAAATAAATTAGATTAATATGGAAAAACGAAACAACTAATTAAAATCAACCTTAAAGCGTTAGGGTGTTGTGGGATTCCCAAATAGCTTTTTGGGTTCTTTTTGGGCGTCAAAAAAGAATAACGATGGTCTTATTGATTGTTTGTATCTTATTGTTAATAATCTTTAATTGTGCACTCCCATTAAAAGACTATTTGTATACAATGACTATATTATCAAAACTTATATAAACAACAAATTATCTCATCTCAACAACCAATGGCTTTCCTGCTACCAACTGCAAATCTCGTATTGTATATGACGCATAGTCTATAGTCTCAGTACCTACAGGCTTGACTTTTTTTATAAATGTAGGAAAATTTATATTGATTGTTCTAGCTTTTTTGGATTTAAATTTAGCTGTTACAATACCTTTTTTTATATCCCAATCTATATCTACCATCACGCCACAGCGTGTCATAGCACTATTAAAAACACCCTTAACTAAATCTTCAGGCAAAGATGGAAGTATTCTAATTGTACTTTTAGTAGATTGCACTATCCATTCTTGTATAATGCTTGAAACCAAACTATTGGCCTCAACACTATAACTTGCCCATATATCCAATGCACCCACACCCATCCCACGCCAATCATACTGTGTCATAACTAGATTGGACATAGTCATATTTTTGATAGCATTGTTGACATGTTCATAACTATTGCCAGCATCACCCAACTTGGCAAAAATATGTGCGTATTTTAGCAAACTCATACTGCTTGCATTTCCAAAGCTGCTTATTACTCTTTTTTTTGCGGTAACTAGCATTTGTCTAGCCAAATCCAAACTATTTTGTTCTTCCACTTCGTTGCCAGGATACACTTGATAATACAGATTTGTACTAGGATTGGATACAAACTCACCAACCTTTGTATCTATATACTCCTTGACCAACCCATCTGCTACCATATGTTTTGGAAATCTAGTCAGCATATCTTGCCACTTTAATATTTCTACCTTATTTATACCTACTACTGTACTACCATCTATCAAATTTGTCAACAACTCTCTAGCTACAGCAAAGTCAAGTGATGCATTTCTAGCTATCTTGTTGATTGTAGGATTGCCTTGTTCAAACTGCTCGCTAAGTATACCACCAATAGAAGGACTACTCTCATAAACATTATCTATAGATTTTACTTTAAAAAATTCTTCATAAAACAATGCCACTTCCTTCATAAAAGGCAAAGCTCTCGTTTTGAGAAATTTGATATCATCACTATACAAATAATAGTCCCAAAACATTTTGGCTATCATTGCGCCACAACTAGTAAAATGTAATATAGCACTATCTACACTACCTACAAGCCCAGTACTATGTGCCGTTATATATGGCAAAAATATTCCACGACAACCATACAACCTACTAGCATTCTTTTTTAAATCATCTATATGAGATTCGTAGTACAAAAAAACACTCTCAATCATCTCAATTAGATTACCCGTCATACAATGACTATAATTGTGCAATATACTATCTACCGTTAGACTTGAATTTGGTGCTTTGTAGTCACCACACCATATACCATATGGTGGTTGTGGCAAACTATTGGGTGTACTACTACAAATAGTCAAATATCTACCAAATGCCCAAAGTTTTTCCAGCAAAGCTATTTGATGGTCTCCACTTTGCGTACGCCTCAACAACTCGTCAGCATAAATATCTCTATCTTTTGCATCCAAATCCAACTCACTAGACAAAAACAACTTGCTATGTATTGCAGTATGTTCTTTCAATAGTTTGTCATAAGTAAGTTTGATTGCAACAAGTTCTGCCCTCAGTTCTTTCCATGCTTTTTCACGACTACTCTCTACAAATGGCTTTATTGTAACAAAAACTCTATCAGTATCATTTATAGTAATACTATCGTTTCCAACTACTTGACTGCCACCATAAAAAGCGATTTTGGCAACTGCCCCAAAATCAGTACCGTTGTCACTTCTTGCACTAAAATATATAAAATAATTTTCGCACTTATTATGAATACTGTCTGGCAACTTAGAAATTGCCGTAGGAGTACGAGCATTAAATTTGTCATGCAATTCTAGGGATAGTGTCACATTTAGTGACTTACTGCCCGACTTAGTTATTTCATAACATATCAAATCTTGCACTCTTGACACAAATATACTACGATCATACTTATTTGCACTATCTCTAAACGAAACAGAAACTTCGCCATTTTCCATGTTAAGTGTGCGACAATAATCTCTTACAGTTCTATCCAAAGATTGAACAATTTTCAAATCACATACAGGCATTGGGTAAGCAGGCTGAGGTCTATAACCCTTTTGCATAAGTGCATTTTGCATGGTATTCTCTACAGATTTAAAATTGTTTTCATCTATGGATTTTCGCACAACAGGCAACTTGTCTGCTATATCTTGCAACACTCCAACTTGTCCCTGCCACCACAAATTTGCATGACTAATCATAATGGTATCATATCCAGCTCCACCATATACCGCCGCACCAATCATACCGTTGCCTGTTGGCAATGCTTCTCGCCAGTTGCTACCCCACCAATTGGATGGTCTAGACAATCTTATTGCATTTTTTGGTTTTCTTATACTTACCATTTGTATGAACAAAAAGTTGAAAGGGGCGTAATTGCAATCTTTTTCATTCAAAAAAGAAAGTTTAACGCCCAATCAACAATTATAAATCCCTTATATATAAATTTAATTTAGTGCAATTATTATTTTACTGAATAATTCTATAAACTATCCCACCTCTCAAATCATCAAGCATTCCCACTTCTTCAAAATAATCTCTCAAACTTGCCCAAAGTTCAAACCTACCCAAGTCATTTTGGTTGTAATTATATTCATAATACTCCCAAGTGATAGACTGTCCACTGCCTGCTGTTGTAGTAGTGGCTTCTACCCTAAAACTACTTCCACTAGCCAAACTACCAAATCCATAAGGCAAACTTATGCGTACAGTATCTTCTCTATTTGGATTGACTACTCTCAACATTTCATCATCACCAACTTTAAATACCAACTCTCTAACATTGGCAGTTCCCTTTGCAACCAAATCTATTTGACTAGTATTAGGTGACGCAGGTTTGATATCATACTTACCATCACCTATTGCTGTAATACTAGCTTCACCATCAAAATACTCTGTCTTACTCTCAACCTTTTGAAATGTTTCACTAGAGCTATTAAAATAAAATCCATTAGTTAATTTTGTACCCGAACTATCTTTGATATTATCAAAATATCTAAATGTTGAACTGTCCTTAACTTCCCAATTGAGATTTCCACCTTCCCACGCTAATACCAAACTATTGTTGTAAATAGCATGATAACTACCACTATCCACTCTAGCACCAAATGTAGTTGCAGGACTAGCTGACACAAACATAACAATTGACGCTACAATAGCTACAAATATTGTACCTACCGCTGTATGATACTTTAGCGGTTTTTTTACAACTTTCTTTTGCTTAACTTTTTCAACTCTATATCTTCCTTTCTTAGCTTTGTGTTCTACTTCTCTTTCTACAATACTAACTTCAACAATGCGTGCCTTTGGCAATTTTTCCAACCCTCTATCAAACACAGGTTTTAAAAATGACAAATAAGGAAGACCAAAACCAAAAACCATTGCACTAAATGCGGCAATCAAAGAGTACCACGGCATAGCTATTACTTGTGCAACCATTATAATGCTAGGAATAATTATTGGCAATGTCAATATTACAGGGATAGCATAAAAAAACATTCTTTCTATATCTCTATTATACTTATCCTTGAATTTTTGTTTGTATGCTGTATTTATATACAATACTACAAGTTGCAACAATGCCAACCAAACCAATGGTGCAGATATAGTTGGTGCAACAAAACTAACTATAGCAGCAACAATAGCCAATATCAATACGGTAGCTCTAACTATATCTACCGCTCTAACCTTAAAAACTCTCTTAAGTGGACTGTACAATGCATTACTTGACGCCAATCCAAGCAACAAAAATCCTATCAAAAGTCCAGGATTGTAAAAAACAAATCTATTTATCAAATCTAATGGTATCAAACCCCTTGCTACCAAAAATAACCACGCTACTATATAATACAACACCAAGCTAATCAACACAACCCCAACAAGAGCCAAAATTTGTACTAACCCTGCCTTGACTATAGATTGAATACTAAGTATAGATTTGTAAGAGCCGTATACAAGCAACCCAACCACACCTAGTAACATCAAAATACCCAATACTATATAAAAAATAGACGACAATGAAATATTAAGACCAAAATAACTAAATACAACTGACTGACTGCTTGACGACAAATCGGCAATATCTTCACCTTGCAACTTATTTACAGTCCGTTGCAAAAATCCCGCCTTAGCCTGCACAGTATCCTTGGATATATTATTATCCAAGTGTGAATTGGCAAAAGACAAATTGCCTATATTGGCAAATGTAGCATAAGGTATATTCAGTCCTGCAATCTTATCATAATTTGGATATTGTGTTGATACAAAATCACTATAGCTATTGCTTGCTGTCCCAGAGAATCCAATCTTAGACATAACCTTAGCGTTGTTGTCTACACTATCAACCAATGTAAGAGGACCGCTAGCCCCAATACCACGCAAACCTATTGCTAGTTTAGTTCTACCACCAATACCACCAAATGCACTAAACTGCTTGACAAAAGCATGCAATCCCAAGTTGGCTACACTATTTTGACCAAATACAAATACAACATCATTGGCATGACTACCAACATCCTTGCTATATTGCTTTACCGTCTCCAACATCACTGCTACATCAGTCGCCGCCATCATGGCTCCATTGACATACAAAGGGGCATCATATGCCACATGAAATACCACTGTTGATTTGTTGTTATCATTTCCTACTCCAGGAAAAGCCACCACAACATTGTTGACTGTAGTTCCACTATAATTAAATCCCGTCTCTTTAGCTATGGCATTGCTAGTAGTAGAGTTTATAGTTGCCTTTTGCACAAGATAAGTAGGTTTGTTGTCTACAAAATTTATATTATTATAACCATTATTAATATCATTATCACTACTATCAGGGGCTTTTTCTATACCACCGACAGAAGATAACTCCGTAATTATATAATCTCTAACCTCATCATTGCGTGTCGTAATACTTTCGCTATTGTCTCTATTGAGTGCTGTAAGCTTGGTTATGTGAGTTTCCAACACACTATACTCTACCGAGTTACTGTTAGAAATAGCCAAACCAAAAAAGCTAATTACAAAAAACACCAACATCAGTAGTGCAATTATCCAATAGTATAGTTTTCTTTTTGCCATAAATCTTCCTAAAAATATCTTGGTATCTCTTAATAAAGCTTCAAACTATGCTTGCATATACAATATCAATCCAGTTGACTAAATACAAAATATACAATCTAGCATAATTGATATCAAGCTATAGTTGTTGACAATAGCATACTATTCTACCAATAGCATACTATTCTACTTTAGTATTTTAACACAAATACCAAAAAATTACAAATATATTTAACAAGTTTTATTGCAAAAATGTTTTATTTTCTCAATTTTTATGAATTATAATATCGCAGTAATCTATTTATCTTGTATATATAGACTATTTGATACTACACAACAATACAAAAACTCACTAATAAATACAAATAAAATAATCAATGTTAACACACTTTAAGTTTTATTGCACATTACTTTTTCATTCAAACTCAAGACACATTCAACTCAACATTTGCATTAATAAACCCAATATACCAACTATACTATACCAAAGTATAACTAAATCCTGCTTCACCATCCCCATAAACCAAATTATCTGCGTCACATATTGTAATTCCAATTAAAGGCATTATGGTTTAATCATTTTTACATAAAAATTTCTAACCAACCCAGCAATATATATAGTGTAGAATATTCCAAATACAACAAAACCTAAAATATCAAGTACTGTCCAATTTATTTCAAACAAAGTAGTCCAAGAAATAACAATAATTGTTTGCAAAAATATTGCTATAATGACTGCTATATTTACTCTCCAAAAGTTTGCTTTTGATATTTCAAATTTAGACTCCAATTTTTTATTTGTTATTACCAAAACAAATAAAACAAAAACTGCAATACTAGGAACTATAACAAAATCAACCACTATTGGAAAATCTGTATTTAAAATATCCATCATCAAAATGTTATCCATCCATTTAAACCATCACTATCAA
>WRGC01000041.1 GCA_009787385.1 Bacillota bacterium | reverse complement strand
TTATCATCTAAAATCAACATTTTCCGCCAACTTATTTTGTCTTTTATTCCCTTTCTTTCTACCTTTTTATTACTTATTGTCACTTTCTGTTTCTTCTTGTCTTTTTTCAATTAGGATTGTATAAATAGGGTGCATTAAATAGAGTGCATTAATATGAAAAAATAATCCCATAATTAAAATCAACCTTGAAGCGTTAAGGGGGTTGTAGAGATTCCCCAATGGCTTTTTTGATTCTTTTTGGGCATAAAAAATACTGCTGCTTTTGTTAATAGTTTGTTTTTTATTGTTAACAATCCTCCTTGTACGCTCTAATTTAATTTGTTATCCAATAATCAATTGATTGTATCATATATTTCAACCTATCATTAATTATACTTTTAAATGCTTTCCATACAATCTCATTTATTTTATACATACAAAAAAGCGACGCAGTTCACAACTGAACGGTGTCACTTTTACACTTTGTTTTGGATAATCAATTATTATTTAATTCAAGTTCACTGTTCTATATCAATCACAAAATACATTATCAATATTACAATACTACAAAATAATTTTGATTACCTATATTTACATCACATATATTCTCACCATAAATTGATTTCAAATCCTTTGCACATATAGGACTATTTCTATTATTAAAAGCAATTTTGCCATCATGCAAAACTATTGCATTTGCATCAAGTCTCAACACATGATTGGGGTCATGACATGTCAATATTATCGTCCTATTATCAGTATTACATTCTTTCAAAAATTGCAAAACTTCATATTGATTTTTTATATCAAGTGAAGCCGTGGGCTCGTCCAATATTATTATTTTTGAATCTTGAAAAATTGCAGCACAAATCATAATTTTTTGCCGTTCACCTCCCGACAATTCATTCATAGGTCTATCAAAAAACTTATCAATTTTGTATTTCTCTGCAAACTGCTTAAGCTTTACCTCATCTTCTCCACTTCGCCAATAAATACTCTTTTGGTTTGTTAAAGAAAGTTCAAGATACTCTTTGACTTTGAAGGGGATTTTGCTTGTTGCAAACTGTGGTACATATGCAATATACTTTGAACGCTCATAATCACTCATTTTAAATATAGGCTTTCCATCAATATTTATGCTTCCACATATTGGTTTCAACAACCCTGCCAAAATTTTTATGAGTGTTGTTTTTCCACACCCATTCAACCCTAGTATCACATTTGTAGTATTTTCATCAATACTATATTTTATATCAAAAAGCACAGGACGAGCTTTTATGTACTCAAAGTTTAGATTAGATATCTCAATCAAAGACATAATTTTGCCCTCTTTGCACAGAAAGTATTAAAATAAATATTGCTATTCCTACTATCCCCGCTATTGCTCCAACAGGTATTTCGGAATTTGTAAGTGTTCTTGCAAAAATATCTACAAACATCATAAATGCACCTCCAAAAATAGTTGCCATAGGTATACATTTTTGCGTTTGATGTCCAACCAACAACCTTGTCATATATGGTATTACAAGTCCTACCCAACCTATTGTACCAGCAACAGAAACTGCACTTGCTGTCAATATAGTCCCTACAAACAAAACAACAGCTCTCCACAATTTATAGTTTATTCCTCTTGTTTTTGCATTTTCTAATCCAAGAACCATATTATTCAAGAACTTTCTACTTATGATAAAAAGAAAAACTATACACGACACAACTATAGGTAACAAAATCCAAAAGTGTATCATTTTTATAGAAGCAAAAGAACCTAAAAGCCAATAAACTATAGCTGGCAAAACAGTATCTGTATCCGCCCAAGCCTTTATTAGACTTACTATTGAACCCATTAAACCCGAAACCAAAATACCTGCTATGACAAGCATAATTGGAGACTTGTTTTTAAAAACTCGTGCTATACAAAGAGTAAGCAACATTGCACAAGCCCCAAAAACAAACCCTAATCCCGAAATCAACAACAATGGTAATCCAAAAAGCAAACCCGCAGCAACCCCAACGCTAGCCCCTGACGAAACTCCCAAAATATCAGGTGATACAAGCTCATTTTGAAATGCAATTTGATATATCAACCCCGAAATACTTAGAGCAATTCCAACCAAACATGCAACCATAGTCCTTGGCAATCTCAATTCAAAAATTATAATAGTGTGTGTCAAACTTTCAGCATTGCCAAATAGAGTTTTTATAGCTTGAAGTAAGGTCATATTGTACTGCCCAACCATCAATGAAATAAAAAAAATTATAACCAACAATGCAGTACCAATTATTATGTAGACAAAATATGGAACAATATTCTGTCTTTTTTGCAGATATACACTCTCATGCAAGTGGTTGTCCATTGCGATTTAATCCTTTAAGCATATTGCTGACATCTTCATTAGAAAGTTCAACATCAAAATAGTCTTTTGCAGTGTTCTTAACTATTGAAATAATATCAAATTCAAAAATATCAGGATAAATTTTGTTGGCCAAATCAGCAAGATAGGCTGTAAGCCACACTCCATTTTGTTCAAAACTCACAAAACCAACCCCAATATTAAACGCTGTATCATTTTTAAAAGCAGATAAATCTTGCCAAATACTATCAGATTTTGCTTCATTTATAATAGTATTTTGAAATGCACCGCCAACAATTATATAATCTGGGTCAAGTTGCAACAATGTCTCTTTGGTAGGTTGTGAAGTATCAAATCCTTTGCCTGCATAATCCACTTTCAAATATTTGCAAATAGTATTTTGTATAGTCTTGTCAGTAGCTTCTGTATAATTCAACCCCCTATTGCTATCACCTCTAGTATAAAAAAGAGTTTTTGTAATTGAAACTTCTTCAAGTGAAGTATTTATTTGGTTAAGAATTTTACTAAATCCATCTTTCCATCTTTCAATTTTAGAGACAACATCATAATCATCAAAAATTATTTTTATCATATCAGCAAAATAAAAAATATAATTATCATAGTTGGGTTCGCCATATTGACTAACAGTTATAGCCGGAATACCATGCTCTCTTAGGTTTTGTGCCAAATATTGTTCGGGTGCAATTACCAAATCTACACCATGTTCAAGATAGGTTTCAATTGTTGTATTATAATCATATTTATACCACTTTGACATACTTGGATGAATTATTGATGCCCACTCATTGTCAAAAATAGTATCAAACACCCCTGTTATTGTGTCACTCAAACCAAATGCTACAAGCATATCCACGGCAGATCTTGACAAAGCACCAACTTTTTTAGGACTTTTTGGTACTGACACAACATCACCAACCATATCTGTTAGCGTCACTGTTTGCATCTTTTGATTGTCAATATTGCAAGCAATAAGACCAAAACTCACAACAAATAGCAAACAAATAGCTATCACAGAAACAACAGATTTCTTTATAAATTGATTATTAGTTTCCAACATATGACAATATTATATCATATATATATATTGTCAACATAATTTTACAAATTAGTAATATTTACTTCAATATATGAATAAATTATTGTAAATAAAAATATGTAATAGATAAACACATCTACAAAAAATGTTCATATAAATGTCATAATAATATAAATATCTATTTTATATACTAATTTTACACAAATAAATTTCTTATATTTTTAATAGAGTATTTGAGAGTATATTAATAATAAAATACAAACTTTCAACAAAACTAGAGTTATTCTTTTTTGACGCCAAAAAACTTTTGGAGTTGCCCCCAAAAAATCTTATAGTTGTTTTTATTTAAGTATTTCTTTTTTCATGTTAATGTACTCTATTTGTACAATCCTGAATATTTAACAATAAAGCTACATAAATTGCAAATACAATAATAACAAAAAATACAAAAAGCTATAGCTAATTATACTAAGCTTTTTATATTTCTAATCAATTATAACTACTTATATTTAGATATTAGCTTTTGTATTGTTGTTGCACATATTAAGTCCATCAACTTCATTTTACTTACTCAATTTTATGTGAGTCTTCCCCCTTTCTTTACAACATGTTTTCTCATCACCCGCAAGGCGTTGAGTACTGCTACCAAAGCCACCCCAACATCTGCAAAAACAGCTTCCCACATTGTAGCAATACCAAATGCTCCAAGACCTAAGAAAGCTACTTTAACAACGAGTGCAAATATTATATTCTGCCAAACTATTCTCTTTGTAAATTTTGCTATTTCTATTGCAATTGCAAGTTTGATAGGCTCATCTGTCATAAGCACTATGTCTGATGCCTCTATAGCGGCATCACTTCCTAGTCCCCCCATAGCTATACCTATGTCTGAAAGAGCAAGCACGGGAGCATCATTGATACCATCGCCCACAAAAGCAAGTTTTCCTTTGGTTTGAGATTTAAGATATTTTACTTTATCCACTTTGTCTTGCGGTAGCAATCCACTATAAACCTTTTCAATTCCCAATTCACTTGCTACTGCATCAGCTATCTCCTTATTATCTCCTGTCAACATCACAATTTCCTTAATACCCTTTGCCTTTAAGGTTGATATTGCTAGTTTACTGTCTTCTTTTATTTCATCAGCAATTACGATGCTCCCAACAAATATACCATCCACAGATATATAGACCTTTGTACCTACTACAGTTGATTCTACCCAATCTATTCCACTCTCAATCATTAGTTTTGTGTTCCCCGCCAATATTATTTTGCCGTCTATCTTCACGCTTATTCCATGTCCTGCAATTTCGGTATACTCACTTAATTTATTTTTATCAACTTCTGTACCATACTCTCTCAAAATTGAAAGTGCTATCGGGTGATTGGACAAACTCTCAGCTTGTGCTGCCATTCCTAGCAGTTGCTCCCTAGTGTACCCGTTTGTTGGCTCTATTGCCGTTACTTTAAATACCCCTTTTGTAAGAGTTCCCGTTTTGTCAAATACCAATGCTTCTAGGCTATTCAAAGCTTCTAGGTAGTTACTCCCCTTGACAAGTACACCTTTCTTAGCTGCCCCACCAATTCCTCCAAAAAATCCCAATGGTATAGAAATTACTAATGCACAAGGACATGAGATTACTAAAAATATCAACCCACGGTGTATCCAGTCTGCCCATATTTCGCCGAATAATAACGGCGGCAGAATTGCTATAAGAGTTGCTAGTCCTACCACAATAGGCGTATATACCTTTGCAAATTTGGTTATAAAGTTTTCGGTAGGAGCTTTCTTCTCAGTAGCATTTTCCACTAAATCAATTATCTTTGATACAGTTGATTCTCCAAAGGTTTGAGTTACTCTAATTGTCAATACTCCACTTTGGTTTACACTCCCCGAAAGTACAATATCACCAATTTTAGCTTTGCGAGGAACAGATTCACCAGTCAAAGCTGCCGTATCTAGCAATGACTCACCATCTACTACCACACCGTCAAGTGGTATTCTCTCTCCAGGTTTAACTATAATTAGTTCTCCAATTGCAACAGTATCAGGTGAGACTTTGACTATTTCTCCGTTCTTACTTATGTTTGCAAAATCTGGGCGAATATCCATAAGTTTTGCTATAGATTTCTTAGAGCTTCTCACAGCAAGTTCTTGAAATAATTCACCAACTTGATAAAAAAGCATAACTGCAACAGCCTCAGAGTATTCTCCTATTATAAATGCACCTATCGTGGCTATACTCATCAAAAAGTTCTCGTCAAAAAACTCACCACTCAACATTCCTTTTATAGCTCTCCAAACAATGTCAACACCGAGTGCAAGAAATGCAACTATAAAAATACCAAGAGTTATGTACTCGTTTATCTCCCAAAGGCTTTCTATAATTATTCCAACAACAAGCAAAACTGCTCCGCTTATTAGGCAAACAATCTTCAATTTACCTACTATATCTTCTCCATGACTGTGTCCATGGTCACAGCATCCGTGTTTTTCTTTCATTTTTTCCCCATTTTAGTTGTCTACTTATTCAACTGTTTGTATAAAAATTTTTAGTGCTTGATATGTGCAAAACCTTGTTCAAATATATCTTTGACATGTTCGTCTGCCAAAGAATAATAAACGACTTTACCCTGCTTGTCATTTCTCACTAAATTAGCCGTCCTGAGTGTATTCAGTTGATGTGAAATTGCAGACTTGGTCATGTCCAACAAAACTGCCAAATCACAGACACACATCTTCTCGCAAGACAACGCCCATAGTATCTTTGCCCGTGTACTATCGGCATAAGCCTTATATAAAGAGATAAGCCTTTCAAAGTTATTGCTTGTTGGCATGAGTTGCCTTACTCGGGACACTACTTCTCCATGTATCTCATCACAGTCACATCGTGTATTCTCATTTTTCATCTATATACCCTTATAAATTGAATAGTTACTCAACTATTATATGATATTTTATTATGACTTGTCAACAGTTTGGCAACAGAAAATTTATACTATTAGTTGTTTTCTAGTTGGTCAATTGTAAATAAAAAGCAATAATTGGTATAATATAAGATTGTTTTGAAAACAATCTCTTTTCATCATCTTATATATCATATAAGTAAACCTAAACTCATTAACTCTCTTGTGATTCTTATCTATTAACTCACTCAATCTCTTTTGTCATCTTTGTTATAGTTTTTTTGTGAGAGTAGCAAATTAGCTCTATCAAATAATGACAGAGCTAATTGAATAACAACAAGAAAGAGAACAAACAAAAGACAATATTTGTTTTTAAATTTTCATCAAAAAACTGTTTTAATGGCACAATGAGAGATGTTGCGTACACTACTCCAATAAAAATTGCTATTAAAAATATACTAATTCCCTTAATTGTGATTGTCTCTTTCATATTTTTCATAGAAACTCCCCGAAATGTTTCATTCTTAATTTTTATAGTCCATTTTTACTCCATCATCATATGCAAGTTCTTGGTACTCATAATAATTCTCTATTAACTTTTCAAACTCATGATTGATGCTGGTATCTTTTGAAAGTTTATTTATATATCCTTTTTTAATTAAAATTTCAAATTCTTGTGTCAAGTAGTTAGGATTATTTAACTCAATTTTATGTCCACAAAGAAAAATTATTGAATTTTCCCACTTTGCAGCATTTGTAAAATCATACTTATATGGATACTGTAAACCTATCCTTTTTACACTGTAACTATGTCTATCAAAAAGTTCTACACAGTCTTTGGAAAAGATATAATAGCTATCTTTATCTTTAGGAATAAACAACTGAGTGTCGCCCACTTCTACTGGCTTTCCATAAAAACTCTTTTCTATATCTGGTCTTGTGATTCTAATAAGTTCAGAATAATAATGCTCTTCTATATACCTTTGTTCTTTACATTTTTTGTTTTCATAATATTCTTCCAAGATTGTTGCTCTTTGCACTTTCAGTGATGTTATCGTTTTTTCTTTTCTATTCTTGTGAGCGTTAGTAAATTTATCATCAGCTATAATTCCTTGTATTTCTTTCAATGACGGAATAGTCTCTATAACAACGGATTTGTTCTTATATGCCTTAATTTTAATACTATCTAGACTTTGAAGATACTTTACTTCTTCACTCCTATAAGCAAAAGATGTTTTCCCTTTTTGCTTAACACCATTCAGTTCATATTCATATTTCAACATTGACCTAGATAGATAAGTTCTATACCTTAAACGATTGCTGTTCTCTACACCATAAATTTTTGCTTTGACAATTTCTCCATGTTTCAAAGCATATTTCCCGTGCCTATATACTTTTAAATAATAATCACTGAAAAAGTATGCCAATAAACCAAACCCAACAAGAAATATAATAGGTATTAACAACACAAAAATTTCACTAACTATAACACTAGATTTCCAATTATCTATTCTCACATAACAAACAAGAATAGCCAACCACAAAAATAATACTCCAATGTATCTTATGAACAAGTATACTCCTCTACCCATTTTCAGTCTTTTTTTTATTTGCTTTATATCTTGCTTACTCAAATCCATATTTCATTATTTTTGCGATTATATTGCAACTTTGCTTAGTAGCCATCACTCCCCCATATTACGGTTGGATCTACTGTTGCATTATATAGTGGTGTTCCAAAACAGTCATACGCCCTCCCATCTACGAGCCAACCGCCATTACTTGGATTTTTGGGTAGCTCGGTCTCTCACAGTGGATAACCAAATCATAGCAAGATGCAAATGCTAGTGCTCCAATACGCTCCACTCCAATTGGTATATTTATATATTCCATTTGACGACAAGTCCAAAATACATTTTTGCCTACAACCTTGACACTATTTGGTAATTGTAAACTTACTATGCCACTATACGCAAATGCACTTACACCTATCTCATTTAGCCCGTCTGGCAATACTATCTCTGTTTCCATTGTAAATGAAGATAACGAACAATTTATGAAAGCATCGTCTCCTATTTTGATTACTGTTGTTGGTATCTCCAACCTTGATACCAATCTACGGCGTGGATATAGTATAAGATTAATAACTTCTTTATCGTAAATTACACCATCAACTACAATACTAGGAACTATAACAAAATCAACCACTATTGGAAAATCTGTATTTAAAATATCCATCATCAAAATGTTATCCATCCATTTAAACCATCACTATCAA
>WRGC01000040.1 GCA_009787385.1 Bacillota bacterium | reverse complement strand
AAGGAGCAAGGAGCAAGGAGCAAGGAGCAAGGAGCAAGGAGCAAGGAGCAAGGAGCAAGGAGCAAGCAATATCCTTTAAAACCTACCTTATTTATACTCTCATTATATCATATATACCTATTGTATGTCAACTGTGTTTTGATTTTTTGCCGTCAAAAAAGAATATTGTTGCTTTTATTGTTAGTTTGTAGCTATCATATTGTTAACAAGCTCTAGTTGTACACTACACTTCAATAAGTTGTAAACTACAATAAGCAAAATTTGCAACAAAATACTTGCCAAGTTTTGCAAACAATGATATAATACATAAACAATCACATTTGCCGAAGTGGTGAAATGGCAGACGCGGTGGACTCAAAATCCACTACCCTCAAAAGTGTGTCGGTTCGAGTCCGACCTTCGGCACCAATACAAAAAACACTATCATAATACAAATCCATGATAGTGTTTTTTGTATATTATAAAACCTAGAATTTTAGAGAATGTACAACGAGCTGTTATCAACAATGAAGGTACAAACTTCCAACAAAACCAATATCATTCTTTTTTAGTATTAATATACTTTCACTCATGAATTTTAACATTAGTGTATCAATCTTTTTGTTGCTTCTCTAACTGACAATACTGACATTTTCTCCCTATGATTATCCACAAATTGCACAACACAATTTGGATTGGTTTTTGAATATTCTCTCAATGCCCACCCTATAGCCTTATTGATAAAAAATTCTTTAGACCCAAAATTGTTTAATATTATCTGTTGCAACAACAACTCATCTGTCTTGTCCTTGAGTCCTATTTGATGATTGATAGATATCCGTCTTATCCAAAAATTGTCATCTAAACTATACTCCAACATAAGTTGCTTTATACTAGAATCAATCTGTGTCAAAAATCCAAAATACCAATTCAAACCATCTATAGTATCCCACCATGATTTGGTTTCAACCAATTGCCTGAGTTTTGGAATATCGTCAACAACAATTTGAAGATAATGGTGTCTCAAATAATCCATAGCTATTTGTTGCATTTCTCTATGAGAATCATTCCAACAATCCATTACAAATTTCCAATCCAAAGAAGCAGTTTTTTTGTCCCAAAATGGCTTGCACAAATCTCTTCTCGTAGGCGTGGGTATCCCAAAATATTCAAATTGCCCACGCATGTAGTCACTCATCTTTTTAGCTTTTTGTGCATTTGCATTTTGTTGCATTGTTGATTTTATTTTATCTATATCCATATTCTTTTGTAAATAAACAGTTAGTACAATGTTGATTGAGTCTATGACATTAATACCTATCTCTCTTGTTGTGTTTTCGTTTGTATAGTGACATTTCTATCAAACACTTGATAATCAATATAATTACCAAAAAAAAGACACCCCACACAAATCTTTCTACAGCATGTTCTACCTGACCAGTAATCAACATCATGCTAGTAATTACCACAACAAAGAGTATTATGAGCAACATAAGCTCTAACATTCCTATAACTATTTTATTTTTATTCATAGAATTAGTGTATGCATTGCAACAAATTTCTTTTCATAAAAATGCTACCAACCAAAACCCCATACATAAGAAAAGACAGTACTCAAGACAGTAACTACAACAGCTCCAACAAAAAAAGAATAGTCTCGCAATGTTGGCGTATATTTGCTTATGCATGACAGTTCTATATCAGGCGTACCAGTCAATACCGTAGATGGAAGTACTATAGGAGTGACTGTAGCTAGATTTAGCATTAATCCTGTAGACTTCGGTTTTATTTTTTGTGGCTCTGTATTGATATTGTTCATTAATCCTATCAACAGTATTCCTATACCAAATACCAAAAAAAACATTACCGTAGTTACAATCAAATTGGTACTCAACAAATTATAAAAATTTTGTCCAAACCACCCCAACCCTTGTGCATAAGAGAGATATGTCCCTGTAGAATTGTTGATAAAATGAATAATCATAGCAGGGACAATACTCTTGGTTGTCAGTGTCAAATGAACCAACAACATACCAATCATAGCTGTATAAAACACCTGTAAAATATTTTGATGAAACAATCCAAATGCTATGCCACAAATCAACACAGTAGCCTTTTTGCCAAAATGTTGATTGACAACGGTTAGAAATCCCCCTCTAAATGTCCATTCCTCACATATACTAGGCAATACTCCAACAACAAAAATGCTCAATAACAATCCACCTACTGATGCATTTGGCAAACTACTAGTACTTGTGTGATATCCCAAAGCTTCTATAAAAATTCGCCAAATCATAGAAAGTGCAATCGTCGCCACAAAACAACAAAATCCCAATGCCACACTCATCAATATATTGGACAACCTTGTACGATTGACATTGCCAAACAAAAAAACTTGTCTCGTAGTCTTTTTAAGACCATACTTGTATACAAAATAAGGTAATATCAACATAAAACCCACTTGCATTGCCAATCCAAACAAAAAATCAACCAACAATCCATCAGCAAAGCTTGTATCCACACCAATATTAGAAAGAAATGCAACACTCAATCTCAATACACACAAACCCATAGAGACCAAGAACATAACCAATCCAACCAATCTAAATGTGCGTTGTTGCACAAGTTGACTTTTGTCAAGCTTATGATTGATTTCTAACAAAAGTGTATCGTCCTTTGACTCTACATCTTGCGATTGCACACAATCTTGCAAAAAAATCAAACTTTTATCAACGGTATGCAATTCATCAACTGGATTGACTGTATACATAGGAATACACTCTAATGAACTATCAATATCATTCATTTGCACTATCCTTTGTGACAATTTTCTTTTTAGAAATAATCAACATCACGCCGACAGAAAGCAATCCCGCCAACAATACTATACAATAATAAACTACAGTATTTGGAGAATTGACTTGCAATACTACTTGTTCTGCCCCACTAACACAGTTTTGCCAATATACAAATTTTTTTTTGAGCAAAATTATTGTATTGTGATGTTTGTCATAGATATTGCGATTGCTACTAAAATAATAATTGGCACTAGACTGTTGTATATCACAAAGCTCTATATTCAATTCTTGTGATATACTTGGCAATTGTTGCCCTAGATTGGCAAAATTATTTCCCTTCAAAAAAATATCACCCCAATGATTGAGTATATTTCTTTTCCAATCACTACTATCATTGTGTTGTATACCACTGACAGTATTCCAAAATTCATCAAAAGGATTTTGGAATTTGTACTCTCTATTGATATTAAAAAAAGAAAACTTGGTACTAATCAAATTATCTTGAACTAACTTGTTGGATTGTGCCAATTTGACTCTACCATATACTGTTGGAATATCTAAATTAGCTTCATTTTTCAATTCTATCATATTGCTAACTTTAATAACATCAACCATGTATTTCAAAAATTTAGCATAGTACTCATCATTATTCAACCCATTGACTCTCGCCCAAGACAAGTTGAGTTCTACCTTGAGTTCTACCCAAACAATATTGCTAGAATCTTCAAACTCATATAAAGATATATCCAAAGCTCCACTAGTGTTTTTTTGTTGAGAATTCAACATATTTACATCAATACGATGTAGTGACTCACTATCAGTCAACACTGTAGTCACAGTATATATAGGATAAAAAGATTCATTAAAAGCATATACAAAAAAAATACCCACAACCAATATAGGCAAATACAAAAATAAGTTGTTTCGTAGCAATTTTGTCATTATGTAATGAAAATTGACAAGTATATAAATCAAGTTTTAAAAAAACATAAATACTATACTGTCAATTTTCAACAAAAAATCTGGAATGTACAAGGGCAAATATTAACAATAAGATACAAACTATCAACAAAAGCAATGTTGTTCTTTTTTGACGCCAAAAAAGAACTGAAAAAGCTTTTGGAAGGTTGCGAATGCCACCACGAATGCTTTAAGGTTGATTTTATTCTAGGTGTTTCTTCTTTCTATCTTAATCTAAGATATTTGTACACTCATAAAAAATCAAACTTTTTTAAGTTTGTTCAATACTTCTTCAAACTCACTCATTACTGTAGTGTATGGTACTGCTGTAGATAGGTCTACCCCTGCATCTTTAATAATTTCGTATGGTGATTTACTTCCACCTGCTTTCAAAAATTTAAAATAACTCTCAGTATCTCCTGCCAATATCTTCTTAGCAAAAGCAATTGCCGTTGTCAACCCTGTAGCATACTTGTATACATAAAAACTATTATAAAAGTGTGGTATTCTCATCCATTCAGTCTCTATTTCAGGATTGTGTACTACACTATCACCATAATACTCCTTGTTTAGCTTTAGATACATTTGTGACAATGATTGTACAGTAAGTGGAATACCATTTTGTTCCATGTTGTGAGCATTTTTTTCAAATTCACTAAACATGGTTTGCCTAAATATAGTAGTCCTTATCATATCTAAATAATATTGATTAAGAAAATTTAGCAAATTCTTGTCATTGCTAGTTTTTTCTAAATGCTTTATCAACAAAACTTCATTGACAGTACTAGCAACCTCAGCCACAAAGATACTATAACCCGCTTTAATGCATGGCAATGCTTTGTCACTAAAATAACTATGCATAGCATGCCCCAACTCATGTGCTATAGTAAATACATCGTGCGTTGTAGGTGTATAGTTGAGCAATACAAACGGGTGTACGCCATATGCTCCCCACGAATATGCTCCACTGCGTTTGTTTGGAGTTTCGTACACATCAATCCACCCACCATCTCTAGCTTGTATCAATAGATTGTTGTACTCTTGCCCCAATGGTTGCAATGCATCAACAACTAATTGATAAGCTTGTTCGTATTCTAATTTAAGACCAGCGTCCTTAAATAGCGGAACATACAAATCATACATATTTTGCTCGCCACCCATCACAGATTTGCGATAAGCAATATATTGATGCATAAGGTTTTGCCCCTTATGCACAGTTTCAATAAGACAATCATAAACAGCTTGTGGTATACCCTCGCCATGCAATTCTGCTGCGGCGGCACTTTCAAAACCTCTAATTTGTGACAACAATACATTTGTCTTTACTCTACCACCATAGTTGGTAGCAATCAAGTTGATGTATTTTTTATAACTAGCATAGTAGCTTTCAAATGCCGCCTTTCGTACATTACGATCAGGATGTTGCAATGCTAGACTGTAATTGCCATGACTTAAGCGTACTAGTTTTCCATCTATCTCTATCTCATCATAAGATATGTCAGCATTGTCCATTGCCGAATGTATCTTTTGAAAAGTCCCCGTCACACTGCTATATGACGCAATAAGCTTCTCTTCTTTTTCTGACAAAATATGTGCCTTATTGCGAACAACTTCACTAAGCATATAGTCATAGTCACAAAATACCTTGTCCTTGATTGCATCATTGAGGTATTCTAAAGGCAAGTCGGACAACTGTGGACTTACAAAACTTGCAGTCGCCCCAAATTCTGCTGCCAAGGAACTAGCTCTATCAGCAAAACCAACATACTTATCTACTTTACTATCTTCGTCCTTATGCATTCTAGCATAAGTAAATAGCTTTTCAAACTCACAATTGAGAGTATTTAGCAAATCAAGGCATGCCTTAAGACTCTTTTTATCACCCAACTTGCCATCAAATTTTGCAATTTCTTTATAGTCTTTAGCAAACTTCTCAAACCTAGTCTCCCACTCATTGTCATTAGGTATTATAGCTGACAAGTCCCACTTGTATTTTTTATCTATATTATCTCTTTGTAGCATGTTGTCGTTTCCTTTATTAAAATAGTCTGTATACTTTATGAAAAGTATAGAACAAATTTACAACTTTGTCAAATATGTTTGTATTAAAGTAATTGAGATTGTACAACGAGCGGTTATTAACAATAAAATATAAACTTTCAACAAAACTAGCGTTATTCTTTTTTGACGCCAAAAAAGAACCAAAAAGCTCTTGGGGAGTTGCGAATTCCAACCCCCAAACGCTTTAAGGTTGATTTTTTATTTAAGTGTTAATTCTTTCCATCTTAATGTTCTCTATTTGTACACTCCTAAATAATTCATAACAAAACACTCTACACTGCAATGCAATAACTTGCTAAAGATTTTATATACCTAAATTGTAAAATTGTTGCAATATGATTATCCAAAAATAATATTCTTCTCACTAGCAATCTCATCAACATCTCTATCATAATCAATATCATCATATCCAAAACCGAACAACTTCAAAAAGTCAGCTTTGTATCCATTCAAATCAGCCAAATCTTTTAGATTGTCAGTATTTACTATTTCCCATCGCCTTGATATTTCTTGTTGTACTTGCGGAGACATTTCCCAATCATCAAGACGAATATATCCGTCACAATCTACAACAACGCCATCATTAAGCAATTTAAACAATCTCGTAATTTGTTCAATACAATGCTCATGTGTATTGAGCTTTTTCATTATATCATACAATATTGATATATACAACGGTACTACGGGTATAGCACTACTTGCTTGTGTTACCAATGCTTTTTGTATAGAAACAAAACTCTTCAATCCAATATGCTCATAATCCTTATTCAATTGATCAGCCGTATATTTCAAATTCAACTTGGCCTTGCCTATAGTTCCATCTTTGTATATTGGGTGTGTAAGCTTGGGTCCAATATAACTATAAGCTATATTTGTAGCACTAGTACTTATCAAATCTCTAGAGGACAAGTAGTCTATCCACATTTTCCAATCTTCGCCACCCATTACAGATACAGTATCTTCACACTCTTGCTCAGTCGCAGGTTGCAAAGTTACCATTCCAACTTCACCTGTATCAGTATTAAGATTTTTAGATGTATATACTTGTCCAATTGGCTTTAGTACAGACTTGTGTACCGTTCCCGAAATTGGATTTGTGCGTTTAGGAGCTGCCAAACTATATATAATCAAATCTAGTTTGTCCATTTCATTAGAGACTACTTGTGCAACCAACTCCTTAGCTCTATCACTAAATGCATCACAAGATATAGACTTGACCCATTTCCCATGCTTGTCAGCTTGTTCTATGAGATTAGCCACATTGTACATTCCAACACTTGCCGTCTTTCCACTGTTTGCCTGTTGAAAATATCCAACAACCAAAACTTTTGTACAACATATGTTATTGTGCGTATATTGTCCAATACTACAATCTCCACCAAAGCTTGCAGCAATAGCACTAGCTAGACCATAACCCGTAGTGCCACCCAAAATTAGAACAGATTTGTATGCATGCCCCTTTGGCAAATTGTCCTTTATATACCTAATTTGTTCGTCAACATTGCGACTAGCTCCATCAGGATGAGCAGTAAGGCAAATAAAACCCTTAACTCTTGGTTTGATAATCATAAGTGTATTATATCACAAATTACCTTTAAAAGACAATTTTTTATTTGTATACTTTGATTGCAAACAATCTTATTTTACAAAACTACATCCCAAAACAATTGCACTATACTTATAAGGAGTATACAAATAGAGTACATTAAGATGAAGAGAAGTAACAATTTAAATAAAAACAACCTTAAAGCGTTCGGGGTTTGAATTCGCAACCCCCAAAGCTTTTTTGATTCTTTTTTAGCATCAAAAAAGAATAACTCTGGTTTTGTTGATTGTTTGTATCTTATTGTTAACAACCTCTATTTGTACACTCTATACCTATCCTCTACTATGTCCACTTCCAACAACACAACATATCAAAAATGTCAAACAAGGGATTATTGCCAAGAACTGATGCAATGCCACAATAGTCCAAGTTGAAAGCACCATAACAACACAACTTACAATACCCGCAAACAGTACAACCAAACAAATCCTATACAAAATACTGTGATGTATATTTACAATAAAAAATACAACCAAATTGACACACATTCCCATACCCCACAACCCTGCAGTGACAATATGGACTTTGCCACGCCAATCAGATTCTCCATATATCAAAGTAGCCAATACTATACAAATACAAGTCACAGCATTGATACACATAAATACTCTAAACAATTTATATCCCTTACTCTTTTCATAACTAACTTCCCAAGATACCACACCACGCCAAATAGTTTTTAGTCCATAAAAACCAAACAAAGCCGAATTGATACCCCACCAAGCAAAAAATATAGGGTGTTCATAACCATAACCACTAATATTGTTGTGAAAAATATCATGATGAAAAAGCACCCATAAGATACCACCAAGACTACATGCACCAAAAAACAATACAATAGGTTTGTAGTACAAAAATCTGTCTACTGCACTACAGACTTTCCTAAATATATTGCGTTTATTTTGTCGGCAAACTTTTTGTTGCAAGATTGTCATACTCAAGTATTGTATTACAAGCAAGTAGCATTGTCAAGTACAACAATACTACACACTACAACCATACCAAACAAGCCAATTTTATATCATTCAATAAAATTAAATGTAATTCAATTCAATAAAACAATATTGCAATTCATCAACCTAATATCAAAACACACTACAACACAACAATAATGTAATTCACAATCAATCCACGCTACACATCTCACACTACACCAACTATCTCATATCCAATGCCATCTTGTCCGCTATCAATGCTATAAACTCCCCATTCGTCGGTCTATCCTTATTCGTATACACTCTCACTCCAAAATAAT
>WRGC01000039.1 GCA_009787385.1 Bacillota bacterium | reverse complement strand
CAGGACCGACGGGAGCAGACGGAGTAACAGGACCGACAGGACCGACTGGGGCAGATGGAGTAACGGGACCAACAGGACCAACAGGACCAACAGGACCAACAGGGACAGACGGAGCAACAGGCCCAACAGGACCGACGGGAGCAGATGGAGTAACAGGACCGACAGGACAGACTGGGGCAGATGGAGTAACGGGACCAACAGGACCGACAGGAGCAACAGGACCGACGGGAGCAACAGGTCCAACAGGCCCAACAGGAGCAGACGGAGCAACGGGACCAACAGGACCGACAGGACCGACAGGAGCAACAGGATCGACGGGAGCAGACGGAGTAACAGGCCCAACAGGACCGACGGGACCACAAGGAGTACCAGGTGCAGCTGGTGCGGCAGGGGCAACAGGACCAACGGGTACAAGCGTTGTGTCTATAGCATTAACAGTAAATGGTAGTGGTGCAGTTACAGGTGGTACAGTCACATTGAGTAATGGTGCAACAACTCCAATTACAGTTACAACTGCATAAACAAGTTATTAGTATGTAAACAACAATCAAATAATTGTTATGATTATTTGATTGTTGTTTGTTATTCTATTATTGCTAACTTTGTCTAGATTTTAAATAAATATTAGTTGTAGAGTAGTCTAATAAATATATTGTGTTAAATAATTTGTGTCATATATTTATAAAAATATTTCTATAAGTATTGTATCTTATACTTATAGTTGTTTATTTTAATTTTTCTAAATTTTTAATAAACAAATATGTTATAGTATGATATAATGTATATAGTTGTCAAAATATAATGAATAAATTAAATTAGTTTATCAAATGATTTTAGAAAGCATTAAAATTAAGAAATTAAGAATAATATTGATAATTGTTTTTGTATTAAGTTTAACAATGC
This sequence comes from Bacillota bacterium, assembly GCA_009787385.1. Taxonomy (GTDB): domain Bacteria; phylum Bacillota; class Clostridia; order Christensenellales; family Pumilibacteraceae; genus WRGC01. The sequence goes on along the minus strand of WRGC01000039.1, from coordinate 7,776 downwards.
CTATTAGTGGATGTGTTGAGATTCCAAACAATAACTATTTTCCAGAAGATAATGATACAGTAAAAATAATTGTAGGATATGAAAATAATTTTAAAGAATATACAACTAATGTTACAACAGAAATGTTAGGTAAGCACTTAGATAGAGTTGTGGTAGAAAATTCACTTCATGTAGTTTTTTGGAATGAGCAGACAGATGATAGATTTTTAGTTGAATTAGATACTTTGCAACCAAATATGCAAAATGGTGAATATATTTTTGTTATGGCTAATATTGACAATCCTTTTTGGACTGGTGGAATGAATTTGAGTGTGAACTATAATGGTGAAACATTTTATGATATCAATTATGGATTTGACAAAATGCCAATATTAGATGATGTTAGTTATTTATTTACCATAATAAAATATTAGTAGTTAAGTATGTATAGTAATTATTATTGTAATATACAAGTACTTTTTATTTGAATAAAATTGTAAAAAAATGTCTTTAATTTTTGTTAAAGACATTTTTATTATTGTATAATTGTAATTATGTAGTTAATTTTAAATATAAACTAATAAAAAAGAAAAAACTACACATATGATTAATAAGAGAATTATACAAATTATATGGTTTTGTCTAATTGTATTATTGTGTGTTATGTCTATAATAAGTATAAGTACGGTATTTGCTAGCAATAATTTTGAAAATATTGTATACGATGAAAAAAACACTATTTGCAATATTGACTATCAACAAAAATATGCAGAACAGTCAAATAATATCAAACTTAATAAGTCTTTTTCTATAGATGGAAAGGGAATTACGGTAGAAGAGTCTAGGGATACAATAGGAAAAGCTTTTGCATGGTGGCCTTATTTTGCAACAGGAATTTGGTGTAATGCTAACGAACAAATTTCTATAAATGTTGACGCTAATATGTATGCTGCTATTGTCACATTTGATAAATTACCATCATTAGATGCTAGTTCAAATAATTATGATTTGAAGTCGGGCAACAATACAATTTCTAGCAATAAAGCAGGATTGTTGTATTTTTCTCAAAATCATAATGGAAAAATCAATGTCACTGTAAATGGTGGTGTGCAATCTCCAATGTTTGTATTGGGACAACATTCACAATCAGATTGGCAAACTATGCTCAATGAGAATACACAATCTGGGTTATTAGAACTTCAAACTGATAGATTGTATATTGTTACAACACGCACTAGTGCTACAAAATATTTAAATGGAAAAGATCCATCAGTCATATTGAGAAAGTTGGACGAATCAATTGTTTTGGAAGATGATTTTGCTGGACAATTTGCAAGTGCTAGCAAGACCCAAAATAGACCTGATGTGTACAAGCTTGCTTTGATTGAAGATATAAATTCAGAACATTATATGTATGCAACTCAGTATTTAACAGCATATAGTCCTGGAAGTATGGGTGATATTTTGGATATAACTACTTTTACTACAAATGGTTGGGGAGGATGGCATGAGCAAGGACACACTAGACAGGTAAACGCATGGAGATGGCATAGTTCTTTTTCTGAAGTAACAAACAATATCTTTAGTTTATATGTGCAAACAGTGTTTGGAAATCAATCAAGATTAGAACCAAAATCATATGAAATGGCATTTTCTTATTTTAATCAATCAAACAAGGACTTTGACAGTATAAGCGATCTTTTTGTTAAGGCTACAATGTTTTGGCAATTGCATTTAAGTTTTGGGAAGAATTTTTATCCTAAATTACATCAAATGTTTAGAGAAATTGGTACAACTCAATTGCCAGGTGAGGGTGGTGGTGAATTTGGAAAACAACTTTTTATATATATGACATCGCTTTGTGCTAATAGAGATTTATCTCCTTTTTTTGAAATGTGGGGCATTATGCCATCACAAAGTACAATTAAGAGTATAGAGAGCTTTCCAAAACTGAATCAACCTATATGGCAAAATAGGGACAACTCACCTATTGTAGAATATAATATACCTGATGATTTTGTTATTCCACAATTTCCAACATATCAACCGCCACAATCATTAGATGGACAAGAAGTTATTATTAATTCTGCAATAAACAACCAATTTGTATTAATACCAAAAAATAATAATATAGTAATGTGGAATAAAGATGAAGTGAAAGAACAGAAATGGGTGCTTGTAGAAAAGTCAAATAATACATTTTTGATAAAAAATGAGTTTACTAATGAGTATCTTAAAGAAAATGGAAGTTCTATCAACCTAACAAATGATGCATCAAAAGCAACTCAATTGAAGATAGATCATTTGAGTAGTGGTTTTATGGGACATTCGTACCAAATTTCTAGCTTGTCACTAGGTTGGTTTTTTGATGTTGAAGGAGGTGGTTCTCCTAAAAATGGAACTGGAGTTATACTATACCCATCTTCAAATGGTGCAAATCAACGCTTCTTTTTTGATTTTACAAATTATACATCAAAGCCAGAAGAACCCGAACCGCCCGAACCGCCCGAACCGCCCGAACCGCCTGAACCGCCTGAACCGCCTGAACCTCCAACAGAACCTCCAACGACTGAAAAGCCTAATGAAGTCACAGGATTGCAATTGTTTGTTGTAGGAAATGATATTGAATTGGTTTGGAATTCTGTAGACAATACAACTTATTTTAGAGTTTATAAATCTTTGGAAGATGCTAATTATTCTCTTGATTCGGAGCAACAAGATATAATGTATATTGACAAGGGGGCAGTTAAGTATCCTAAAGTGAAGTACTTTGTAAGAGCTGTTAGTAATGGTATTGAGAGTGATGATGGAAAAATTGTAGAGCATACTTATTCGGGAAATGGCAACAATGGTGGAGATAGTGGCGGGAATAATGGCAATAATAGCGGAGATAACAACGGGAACAATAACGGTGGTAATAACAACGGAAATAATAGTGGTGATAATGGAAACAACAGTAATAACAATACAAACAACGATGTAGATAATGGCAATAGTTTTGATATTATAGTTATGCTTGCTGCGGTTTTTGTTGCTATAATAGTAGTTTTGACTTTGGTTTATATAGTTGTGAAAAAAAGATAGTACAAATCGGTTGATTGTTGTCAATATTAGATTTGTATCATACTAAGGGCAAGTTCTTTATGGGCTTGTCTTTTTTATAAATTTATTGTATAATTACCACAATGAGTGATATCATAATAGACAACAAAACTAGCTTGTTAGGTGATGATTTGAAAGTAGAATTGAAGAGTGGTAGCAAGATAAAAATTGCAGCTAGTTGTTTTACATTGTTTGCTTTTAATGAACTTAAAACAGAGTTGAATAATATAGAAGAATTGCAGTTTATTTTTACCAACCCCACTTTTACCAATTCTGATTTTGTTGTAGATAGAACCAAGCAAGAACAAAGACAGTTTCATATACCAAAAAGTCAGAGAGAAAATGCTTTGTTTGGTACAGAGTTTGAAATAAAGTTACGCAACAAAATGAGTCTTAAGGCTATTGCAAAAGAGTTTGGAGAATGGGTAAAGACTAAAGTAAAATTTAAATCAAATACAACAGATATGCCTATGCAATCTTTTATTGCAATACAACAAGTAGATGATAGAAGTGTATCTTATTTTCCAACACCACAAGAGTTTAGTGCTAGTGGTCTTGGGTATCAAAAGAGTGGTGAGATGTTTACAGGTATTTTTAAGAGTGAACATCAAGCCTCTTTTTGGCTAAACACTTTCAATTCTATATTTGATGACAACAATAAAATGCAATATGTCACAGAGCAAATTATAGATAGTATTAGTCAAGCATACAAAGAAAATAGTCCAGAATTTTTGTACTATATTATACTTTACAATATATTCAATGAGTTTTTGGATGATTTGAATGAAGATAATATGCCCAACGAAATGACAGGTTTTAAGGATACTGTATTGTGGCGTATGCTTTTTGATTTTCAAAAAGATGGTGTAATATCAATTATTAACAAATTAGAAAAACACAATGGTTGTATACTTGCGGATAGTGTAGGTCTTGGAAAGACTTTTACAGCATTGGCTGTAATGCTTTATTATAGTTTACGCAATAAGTCTGTATTGGTACTTTGTCCAAAGCGTTTGGGAGAAAATTGGACACAATATATGGGCAATGATATTGCCAATCCATTTTTTAATGATAGATTGCATTATGAAGTATTGTATCATACTGATTTAGGTAGAGTAGGGACAAGCCACACGGGCAAAAATTTGTCTACTGTCAATTGGGGCAATTATGATTTGGTTGTCATAGATGAAAGTCACAATTTTAGAAACTCTGGTCAAGCAACATCAGGAAAAATGACTAGATATGATTTTTTGATTAATGAAATTATCAAAAAGGGTGTAAAAACAAAAGTACTAATGCTTTCAGCTACCCCTGTCAACAATAGGTACAATGATTTAAAAAATCAACTAGCACTTGCCTATGCACAAGACTACAACAAATTTGAACAAAGTTTGGATATTCAGTCAAAAGTGGACATTGTATTTCGCAATGCACAAGCGGTTTTTAATGAATGGAGTAAAAAACCTGCTAGTGATAGAAACAACAAAGATTTGATTAACAAACTCTCTATAGATTTTAAAATATTGCTGGACAGTGTGACTATTGCTCGTAGTAGAAAATCAATTACTAAGTACTACAATGTCAACAATATAGGCAAATTCCCTGATAGATTACAACCTGACAATCACACTCCGCCATTGACTGAGTTGACAGACTTCCCAACATACAAAGATATTTATAAGTCAATCACAGGACTCAGTTTGTCTGTATATGCTTTGTTTGACTTTATTTTACCATCTCAAATTGCAAAGTATGAGAGAGCTTTTAGTAGTGATTTTAAGAAAAGTACACTTACGCTGTCTAGACAAAACAAAGGTATAAAAAAGTTGATGACAGTCAATTTGTTTAAAAGACTTGAAAGTAGTATAGAAGCTTTTAGAACAACTATTCGCAACATGCTCAACAAAAACATAGATGAGATAAGCAAATTAGATGAGTTTGACAATGATAAATCAATTGAACACTTTACATCAAGCAAGCAGTTGGTTGACTATGCCAATATTGATAGCGATGAAGATGAATTGAGTTATTTTAGAGGTAAAGAAATCAAAATAGATTATAGAGATATTGATAGAGTTTCTTTGAAAGCATCTATGAATCAAGATGTTGATATATTGCGAGAGCTTTTGCAAGAACTTGACAAAATTACTCCAGATTTGGATAGTAAATTAAAAAGATTAAAAGAGATAATAGACAAAAAAATAAACAATCCAATCAATTGTATTGCAAAAGAGATTGAATCAACACACAAAAACACTATTCAATCACAAATTGCTAATATACCTAATCAAAAAGTTTTGATATTTTCTGCTTTTTCGGATACTACACAGTATTTGTATCAGCATTTATCCAAGTATATTTTGGACAAATACAATTTGCACACAGCTATGATAGAGGGAACTCAAAATTTGTGTACTATCAAGAATTGTGCAAAAGATACAAATAGCTTGCTTGCTATGTTTAGTCCAATATCTAAAGATAGAAAGACTAGGTTTGCAAGTCGTGTGAATATACAAAATGAAAAAAATCAATATAGAGATAGTATGATTGATGTAGATATATTGATAGCAACAGACTGTATAAGTGAGGGACAAAACTTGCAAGATTGTGATACATGTATCAACTATGACATACATTGGAATCCAGTAAGAATAGTACAACGCTTTGGGCGTATTGATAGGCTTGGTAGTATCAATACAAAGGTACAACTTATCAACTTTTGGCCACCTATATCACTCAATGAGTATATCAATTTGACTGACCGTGTAAAAAGCCGTATGACAATATTGGATCATACCGCTACGGGAGATGACAATTTGTTGGACCCTGACAGTGTCGTAGATGATTATAGAGATATACAACTACAGAAGTTGCAACAAGGCAACAATTTGGATCTAGAGGATAGCAATAACGGAGTATCAATAACGGATTTGGGACTCACAGAATTTAGACTAGATGCTATTGACTTAAAAAATAAGTACGGCGAGCCTTATAAAGTGCCAAAAGGTATGCATACAGTAGTCCCAAAAGACGAAGCTAAGGGTATTGTATCAGGTATAGTATTTTTGTTGAGAAATATTAATACTGAAATACAAATAAAATCACAGAACTTGTTGCACCCTTATTATTTGATTTATCTTGATGACAAGGGTAATGCAATCAATACTCACTTGCAAGTCAAAGAAATATTGGACATATTGCGTCATATATGCAAAGGACAAGACAAACCAATTGCACAAGTATACAAGAGATTTAATGAACAAACAAATGATGGTTTGAAGATGGATAAGTACAACAAATTGTTGACTGATTCTGTTGCTACAATCATAGATGTCAAGCAAGAAAATCAACTTGCATCATTTTTGCAAGGAAATAGTGATGTATTTCTCAATCAAGACAAAATTAATGGATTGGAAGATTTTGAGTTAGTAGCTTTTGTGGTTGTCAAATAATGAATACTACTAAAGATTTAAGCAATATAAGTTGTGGTATACAATGTTTTAACAAAATACTTTTGTATTTCAATGGTAAAAAATGATAAATGGACTAAATTCAAAAACTCAAGTAAATAGAGTATTGAGAACAAAAGATGTTATCAAAGCTTTTGAATTAAATAGTACTCAAAAAAAGGCTTTTGAAAAAATCAATGCAATATCTATAACCCATATTATAGATACAAGTACAACGAGCTTGTCTGCAACAGATTTGGTAAGTCGCATTGTAGTATACAATATTGTAGCAAGTGAAATACAATATGATTTGTTGAGTGTGATATACAAGAATACAGGTGGTAAGTGTATATTTGTTGTAGATGTCAATAGTGAATTGCAACTCATTGTAGAAAACTATACAACCAATCAACCAATAGACATATCAATCAACAAACCCAATGATTTGCAACATTTGTATAGTATAATACTATCTCATGTATTGCAATTGAGATTGAGAGATACCGAAAGTTTTGTACAATTGTTGGATAGAAAAAAAGAAATAGATAAGTTGAATAGAGAAATAAGCAAAATACAAAACAAGATGCATTCAAGTCATCAATCAAAGACAAAAATTGCATTGCACAGTCAACTGCAAATAACACAAAGTCAACTAAGGGAGAAAAAGGAATAGAATGGATAATAACAAATTAGGAATGATAAGTAAAGATATAGTAGGAGAGAATATATCAAAGTTGAGAAAGATATTCCCGAATGTGATAAGTGAGGGAGTAGATGATAATGGAGAAGTATGTATAGGAGTAGATTTTGACAAGTTGAGAATAGAGTTGAGCAAGGAAGTGTCGTTGATAGAAGGAGAGCAAGAGAGATATGAGATGAATTGGCCAAGGAAGAGAGAGCATATAAGAGAAGCACAGAAGCCAAGTACCAATAGTCTGCGACCTGATATTGATGGAAGTGTATCAAAGATAGGAGAAGAAGGAGGATTTGACAGTGGCAATTTGTATATAGAGGGAGACAACATGGAAGTGCTAAAGTTGATGAGAGACACATACAGGGGGAAGATAAAGCTGATATACATTGACCCACCGTACAATACAGGCAAAGACTTTATATACAAAGACAATAGGAGAATGAGTGTGGGAGAGTATGAAGAGATAAGTGGAGAGATAGACGAAGAAGGTAATAGAGTAGAAGAAGATGGAATGGTAGTCAATAGTAGGAGCAATCCAAGATTTCATACAGA
>WRGC01000038.1 GCA_009787385.1 Bacillota bacterium | reverse complement strand
TTGAGAGTGAGTAGAGAGGGGAGTGGAGAGAGATATTATTATGTAGAAGTTACGAATGCAGTACAAGTACACTATGGTAGGGATAATGGGGTGAGAGTACACTACAACAAGGTAGTGAGTAAGGTATTTGTAGTGAGACTAGCTTCTAATTGGCAATCTATGACTATACCATTGATGGTAATGTTGTTAACTATAGTTGCTTTTATATTTGTAGTAACTATAATTTTGATAATGATATTATTGATGAAAAGAAGAACAAAATTTAATAGATATATGTGGCGTAAATAGTATGTGTAGAGACTGTCAAAATCTTAGATGGTTGAGACAGTCTCTTTTGATTGACAAGGTTGTACAAATGATTGTACAATTGAGATACCATGGAGGTTGTTATGAAAAAATCATTATCAGTATTCTTTAACTTGATTATAGGACTAGCGTTTTTGAGTGCTGCTATACTTTGGTTGTTGGGTTCGCTGCCTGATACAGAAGATGTTTTTGGTAGCTTTGATTTTTCGTGGGCATTGGTTTTAGCTACAGGGGTTACAGCGGGAGTTATGGTATTGTACGGGATATTTACTAGCAATGTTGGTTCTTACAAGCGACTTTATTTTTTGTTGGGTGCAATATTTGCTATAGTAGCTGTTGTTTCTTTGATATCTGCTTTGACTTTGCCCAATGGTGTGCTAGTACCTAGTATCGCAGTAATTGCAATGACATTGGTGGTAATATGTTTGGTATTTACTAGCTATTCAAAAAAATGGGATATAGGAGATAATCAAGATTCAGAGTACAAAAATTATTACCAACGCAAAGCAGAACAAGACAACAATAATCTTGACTAGTAATTGAGTTGTTTGTTTAAAATAAAACAACTCTTTAAGATTTTTGTATTTGATATTCAATTTAAATTAACTATAAAATAATATTAAAAAAATTTTGTAATAAATCGCAATTTTATTTATAAAATTAAGTATCTAAAGTAGATTGTTGAAATATTATTTTGTATTTAATAAAGTACACATTTATGTATAGTCATCAAACACATGTAGTGATAAGCAATACAACTGTAGATAGACAAATGTCAGTTATGGGACTGATTAGTTTTTTGGGTGATTGTGAGCAATTGCAAATTGAGAACGATAGTTGTTTGTATGATTTTTTGAAGTCTAACAATTTGGGAATGTATCTTATAAGTAGATATCTTCAAATTTTGTCTATGCCAAAATATGGTGACAAGATAGATGCTACTACTAGTATATATGACTTGAGAACAAGCTATGGATATAGAAATACTTATGTGTATGATAGCAAAGGTAATGTATTAGTAAAGACATATGCAATGGGTGCTTTTGTAGATTTGAATACAAATAGGATAGCGAGAGTTCCAAAGAGTTTTTTGGAAGATTATTGTCTAGAACAACAATTAGAAATGGATTATCCATCTAGAAAAATAGATTGTTTAGGAGACAAGGTAGATTGTTGTGCGATACCAGTGACATACTCATATTTGGATATATATGGGCATGTCAACAATGCTAGATATGTTTCGCTAGCTTGTGATGTTGTAGATAATGTTAAGGCAATAAAATCTATAAGAGTAGAGTACAAGAATGCCGCAAAACTAGGAGATATACTGCATATATCTAAGTTTGTAAATTATGACAAGCAAGTTGTACAGTTGGCTAATAGTAATGGTATTTTGTATTCTGTTGTAGAGTTGTGTTGGTAACAATATTTTTTTTGTTTTGTGAAAAAAGTCAACTAATTGAAGAGTAAAACTGATGACTATTCACTTGACACTGTACTTTTTAATATTGTATAATACCTTATACGCAAAAAGTCAAATTGAGTTAGGAGAAAAATATGGCAGTACCTAAACGGAAATTATCCAAGAGTAGATCACGCAAGAGATATGCACACTATACTACAGCAGCACCGGCTTTGTCTACATGCTCTCATTGTCATGAGTTGAAGATGAATCATAGAGTTTGTCTTGCATGTGGATATTATAATGGAATACAACGCATAGAAATAGCAACAAAGAAGTAAGTTTTTTAGATATATATTTTTGTGTATAATTTTAAAGTAATAAGACACAAAAAGAGCAAAGATTTGTTTGTAAATATTTTTTAAAGATTCGCAAAAAGCTTTGTTGGGAGTTTTCATTCTCAAAGCTTTTTTTGGTATATAGCGTTTTTATATGGATAGACCTAAAATAATTATAGATGTTCATGGGGCTGACAATTCACCTTATGCTTTGGTAGATGGTGCAATTCGTTCGTTGAGTCAAGACGGTTTTGATATTGTTTTTATAGGGCAAGAGCAAGTTATCAACAAGGAATTGTTGAAATACACTTATGACAACAATCGCATAAGTTTGGTTCATGCACCTGATGTAGTAAATACTACAGACAAACCCACAGAGGTTATACGATTCAAAAAAGAAAGTTCTATGATAATGGGACTAAACATGCTAAAAACTCAAGATGATTGTATTGCAATGATTAGTGCAGGCAATACAGGTACATACTTGACAGGCGGGGTATTGATAGTTGGGCGATTGACAGGCGTATTGCGTCCATCTCTGGCGGCATTTGTGCCAACAGTAGGGGGCAACAAGTTGTGTATTTGTGACGCTGGAGCCAATGTTGATTCTAAGCCTGAGTACATAAATCAGTACGCATTGTTAGCTTCTTGTTATATGCGTGCTTTTAGAGATATTCAAAATCCTAAAGTAGGTTTGCTCAACAACGGAATAGAAGATAATAAGGGTACAGTAGTTATAAAAGAAACATATAATTTGCTTAAAGCCAACAAATATATAAATTTTGTTGGCAATGTTGAGGCAAGATATGCACTAGAGGACATAGCAGATATAGTAGTAGCAGATGGTATGATGGGCAATATTTTGCTTAAGAGTATAGAAGGTACAGCTATAACAGTATTTAAAATGCTTAAAAATGAGATACTAAGCGGTGGAATAGGTAGCAAACTAGGTGCTGCTTTGTTGAAAAAGACATTTGGCAATATACGCTACAAAATGGATTATCAACAAGTAGGTGGAGCTCCATTGCTAGGATTGAACAAAATAGTTTTAAAAGCTCATGGAAGTAGTGAAGCTACTAGCATAAAGCAAAGTGTGTGGGATATCTACAAAATGCATAACAAAAAAATGATAGAAAATATTAAAGAGAGTATATTAAATGCCAATAAATGAAGATATCAAGTTGAATGAGAATTTGTCAAAAGTATTGGAACATGATAGGTTGCAACTTGTTGAGCAAAAAATTGGATATAAATTTGATGACATGCAGTTGTTGTTGACGGCTTTTACAGCTCCATCTTATGCCAATGATCATCTTGTGGAGAGTTATGATAGGTTGGAACATTTGGGAGATAGTATACTTGGATTTTGTATTTGTGAATACTTATACTTTAAGTTTCCTACCGAAAAAGTAGAAAAATTAAATGACGAACGCCAAGGTATAGTTGCTCAAAAACCATTGTCACAGAGCTTTGATAGATTGGATATATCTCAGTTTGTAATGTTGTCAAAAAATCAAGCTCTAACAGAAAGTATAAAAGCTGATATAGTAGAAGCGTTGATTGGAGCAATTTATCTAGATAGCAAAAATAAGAGTGGTTTGAATATAGTGAGTGACTGGATTATTGCCAATACTTTAGCAACATAATTTTGTTGATTGCAAATTTGGGATAAAATAAAATTGTTTGCACAAAATAAGCACATGTTGAAACATGTATTGGATTTTGGTGCAGTGTTCTTGGTTGGTGGTGCTGTTTGTGCATTGGCACAATTATTGATTATTAAGACAAAACTTACACCCGCAAGAGTGCTTATTATTTTTATGATTGCTGGTATGTTGTTGCAAGTATTTGGATTGTATCAACATATATATCAATTTGCTAAGGCGGGTATAAGTGTCCCAATTGTAGGTTTTGGAGCAGCATTGGTAAAGGGTAGTATAGAGTATACTACCCAGTATGGAGCATTGGGAGCAATTGCTGGCGGATTGTCAGCTACAGCTTTTGGAGTAGGATTGGCTGTTTTTGCTAGTTATTTGGTAGCTTTGGTATTCAAGTCCAGAACCAAGTATTAGGTTAAGTTGTTTTAGGTGTACAACGAGCAGATATTGACAATAAGATACAAACAATCAATAAGACCAGCTATATTCTTTTTTGACGCCAAAAAAGAATCAAATGTTTTTTATATACAAAATTGGTATTGACAAATTGTATTGCAATATGATATACTCATAGTAAAGTTGGTCATATGGTTGCGTGAGACAAAACGCTCACGAGGAAAGTCCGAGCACCGCATGACGGAGTGCTGGTTAACTGCCAGTGGAGGCGACTCTAAGGAAAGTGCAACAGAAAATTACCGCTATGATTGGTTGATAACAACTGATTGTAGTAAGGGTGAAAAGGTAGTGTAAGAGACTACCGCTACTATGGTGACTTAGTAGGCAATGCAAACCCCGCTTGGTGCAAGATGTGAGAGTGTATTGGACGCAAGTACAATACAGAGTAGTCAGCTTTCTCTCCAATATCGCTTGAGAGTATTGGCAACAATGCTCCTAGATAGATAGCCATACAATACAGAACTCGGCTTATAGATCAGTCTTTAAAAACACTCCTATGTGGGTGTTTTTTGTTGTATATTAACAATAAAAATATCGTTTGTTGTACAATATTATGCTAAAAAAGATATATAAATATGTTTGACATGATACTTATATCATGGTATGATACTTATATCATGGTATGATACTTATATCATGGTATGATACTTGAATTTTTACATAAGATGTTATCCTGGGTAAGACATATAGTGTAGGACTAGTATAGTAGAAATACCTTGAAATAAAATATATTTTAAGGAGAAAATAGTTTATGACAAAACAAAGAAAATTGTTTAGTCGTGGTAGAGTAGTATGTATAGCATTGGTGATGACAGTAATGATGTCAATCACTATGATGCTAACAGTAGTATTGCGAAGTGAGTATAGCATAGTACAAGGAGTGGGAGAGTATTGGCAAACTCATAGCAATACAAGGGTGAGTGAAAGTACGATAGATAGTATATTTGATGAGATAATAGGCAATGATATACAGAAAAGTGCTATACTCAATGATGAGCAAGTACAGTGGGTATTTCAAGCACTAGCAGAAGAAGTGCTAATGATAGACCAAGAGTTGTATAAGTATGTAAATGAAGATAACATAAGAGAGTTTATAGAATATGAGTTTGACGGAGCGATGAGAGATGAGACTACAGCGGAGATAGTGCAAAATAGTTTTAGTAGAGATTATAGCAATACAACACAAAGTAGAGTGGATTCGTCAGGATTGTATGCACTGCTTGTTGGAGCAGGGCTAGCGGTAACGGCAGCATATGTATTTACAGGGGCATATACAACGGTAGGTGTTGCAGCCGCAGGAATGTGGGTATTTCCACCAATAACATTTCCAGCAGCGGCAGCAACAATAGCCGCAGCACTGTTGGTATTGACAGTAGTGATAATAGCCAATTGGGATGTAATATCCCCGATTATTGGCAAGATAGTAGATGCGTTTGTATCATTGGTAGATTGTCTAGCGGGCATAGTAAGAGACTTTTTTAATGGCGTAATCAATTCGGCACAAAAAGAAAAAGAGACGGAGTTTGGTGGTTATAGATATATAAAAGTAGTCTTGGATATGGCAAAGATAACAGAAATAGCAAGTAATCAACAAAAGAGAAATTCTGTTTATATAATACTTGGAATTGAAGGTAATGATGTTAAGCTTGGTCAGTTAGTGGGTTCGGCAACTGGTGGGATTAGTGATACCGTAGCTATAGAAATTATGAGAATGAATCCTGGAAAGTTTCATCTTGGTAAAATAGTCGTAAGTATTTACACATATGATAAAACAAAAGCATATGATATAACCAAGTCAGCGGGTAATGGTTTTGAGCCAAAATTTGATTTACCACATACTAAGCCAGGGTTTGAACATTATCATCATGGATATAATTATGCTAATACTAGTGAAGATATTAAACTACCACATGCTTTTTATGGGAATTTAGTATAATATGAGTTGGGATAATTATTTTATAGAGCTAGATACTCAATTGCGTAAAACTAAATTTTATATTGAACGATATTGTATAGGAACATGGGCAGAAAGTATTTTGTCGTTTTTTAGAGAGGAAGTAATAAGTGGAAATTGGGACTTGGATTTTAAAGATGAGAGAGATTGGGAAAAAGAGAAGGATAATTATAGTTTTGAATTTATTCCATTTGAAGAGTATGAGTATAAGCATGAAGTTGCAATTAAATTACTTAATTTGAAGTACAAATATGCTATGTTGGTTCCTAATGATTTCTATATGTTATTTGATTATTGTTATTCACTAAATGATGTGCAATATGCGAGTAGTTGGGATTGGCAACTATGGTGGAGGCATACATTTGGGAAAGAGTACCCAGATTATGATATGAAAGAGTTGGAGAGTAGACCTAGTGACAATAGGTGGAGTGGTTACTATGACTATTTGAGAAGTGACAAAAATACCAAGCCGGTAGTAGATTTTGTTGCTAGAAAAGAAGATATAGTCAACAAAGATATGATAAGGGCTAGGGTTGTAAGTAGGACATTAGCAATAAGAGCATTTGAATGGTTTGTAGAATTTTTGGAACAATGTTTTGAGAGTGGTGCAACAGAAATAAGATTGTTGAGAATATATGAGCATTATGAAGAAGATTTTGAACCCAAAACATATGAAGTCAGTGTTAAGCAACTAAAATCAAATCTTAATTGGTACGAAGAAATGCATAGGAATATAATTAAGAAATCAAACAACAATATTGAGTTGTTTATATTCAAAAAGTAATTTAAGTTGTCAAACGATGTGAATAATTGAAATACTGTTGTAATATTAAAAAGCTACTTAGCCAATATTGTTGGTTGAGTAGCTTTTTGTTGTTGACTTTGCGGTTTTGTATGATATAATAAAATGTATAAAAACACAAAGTCAACTAGAGGAGAATTTGATATAGTGTATGGTGAATTTAGTATAGCGCTTGATGTGCCATTGTACAAAACTAAATTTAAGATTGATGATTATGCATTTGGAACATGGGCAGAAGATATTTATATATTTTATAGAGATAGTTTTATAAAGAACAATAATAAAGACGATTGGTATAGTGTACAGAATAATTATAAGTTTGAATTTTATAGTGATAAATCAAGCATTGATAATAATGATGTTTTAAATAAAGAACTTAATTTAGATTTTAGATATGAGATGAAAGTCCCAAATTATTTTGCATTATTATTTGATAATTATTCTTGGATTAATGATGTGCAGGAAAAATCTAGTTGGAATTGGCAGTTTTGGTGGAAATGTACATTTGGAG
This sequence comes from Bacillota bacterium, assembly GCA_009787385.1. Taxonomy (GTDB): domain Bacteria; phylum Bacillota; class Clostridia; order Christensenellales; family Pumilibacteraceae; genus WRGC01. The sequence goes on along the minus strand of WRGC01000038.1, from coordinate 3,439 downwards.
TTGAGTATCCAAATTATGATTTGAGTAAGTTTTTAAATAAAAATGGTGCAAATGGTTATTTAGAATATTTGAGAAGCAGTAAGAATTCAAAGAGTATATTAGGTTGGGTGGCATCATATCAAAACATGGATAATGAACAAGTGATTGATAGAGTAATAGCAATAAGAGCATTTGAATGGTTTATAGAATTTTTGGAACAATGTTTTGAAGTAGGGGCAACAGAAATAAAATTGTTGAGAGTATATGAACATTATAGGAGAAAATTTAATGCAAGGATATATGAAGTCAGTGTTAAGCAACTAAAATCAAATCTCAATTGGTATGAAGAAATGCATAGGAATATTGTTAAGAAATCAAATGATAATATTGAGATGTTTGTATTTAAAAAGTAATTTATTAAGTTAGCAAACAATGTGAATAATTGTAGTGCTATTGTAATGTCAAAAAGCCACTTAGCCAATATATTGGTTGAGTAGCTTTTTGTTGTTATTTTTATGTTTTGTATGATATAATAAAATGTATAAAAACAATTAAGAGAGAAAATGGAATAGAATGGAAAAACTAGGAATGAGAAGTAGGGATATAGTAGGAGAGAATGTAGAGAAGTTGTCAACAATATGGAAGTACTAAAGATGATATAAATTATAATTTTGATGAATGCTTAGTTAAGATTGATAAATATCTACACAATGTTATTCATACAATAGTCATATGTATAATAAATATAAAAAAATATTTTTTCTAAAAAAAGCAGTCTTTATCATAGTGATTATTTTACTAGTCACTACTGCTAGTTTGCTTTTTGTGAATAACTATGTAAGCACTAAAAGTGTAAATGTGCAATCTATGGTTAATTTGGAACAATACCATGTTTCTAGAAAAATTGAAGCATCACAAAATTTGTTTAATGGAACAAAGGTATTTAGAAATAGGTCAGATTTGCAAAGTTTTGTAGACGAAAGTCTTGCTAATGTTAATCTCAATCATGGTGCAGACTCAGGAGTAAATACACTGGAGATGGCTTTAACAAAATTTAATGATGAATTTTTTGACAATAATTCACTTGTTTTGCACGGCGTGATTACTGACCCTGTAATTGGTTACGAGTATCTAATAAGTGATTATAATTTTCAAGATAACAATCTAATGATAACAGTAAATAGACAAAATCCAAATGAAGTCTCATTGCCGGCACGGCAGGCATCAGTACTATTGCTTGAAATTAGTAAGGAATTAACAAACAACAACAATTTTTTAGTGGATGTGGAAATATACAATATTAAATAAAAGTAAGTTTAGAATCACAAAAGGAAATACAGTATGATAAAAATTAAAAGAAAAGTATTGTTATGTTTAATATCTCTATTGGTTATAGTTCCGAGCTTAAAGTTGAATTATTCAATTGATAGTAAAAGTATTGAAACTAATAGCCAAACTAGAATAGTTGTCAATGGTGAAACTGTTGAGAATAGTGAAATTATAGATTTTACTAATGATGAGCCATTACAAGTAACCCTTAGACTAAAAGAATTACAAAACTTAAACAGCGAAAAAAGTCGGAAAGAGATTTTTGATTTTTATAGTAATGAAAATCAATTAGCAATAAAAGACTTGAGCTTGCCGTCAAAAATCCATCTTTTTCAATTTACAATTTAAGAGTTGTTGATCCAAATGGGCAAATAGTTGACATAGATAACGAACTGGGTGCAGAAGGTTTTTCAGTGTATCAAAGACGACATACAATGTTACGATAAGAATAAGAACGCTACTTTTTATTTCGGGTTTTTATACACTAGAAGTTGTGCTTACAGGTAGTCAAGCTATTAGTGGTGAGACTATTGGAATAGGGATTTCACAATAGTTTAAATAAGCAATAATTTAGATATCAACTAAATCAAATCTTAATTGGTACGAAGAAATGCATAGGAATATAATTAAGAAATCAAACAACAATATTGAGTTGTTTATATTCAAAAAGTAATTTAAGTTGTTAAACGATGTGAATAATTGAAGTACTGTTGTAATATTAAAAAGCTACTTAGCCAATATTGTTGGTTGAGTAGCTTTTTGTTGTTGACTTTGCGGTTTTGTATGATATAATAAAATGTATAAAAACACAAAATCAACTAAGGGAGAAAAAGGAATAGAATGGATAATAACAAATTAGGAATGATAAGCAAGGATATAGTAGGAGAGAATATATCAAAGTTGAGAAAGATATTCCCGAATGTGATAAGTGAGGGAGTAGATGATAATGGAGAAGTGAGTATAGGAGTAGATTTTGACAAGTTGAGAATAGAGTTGAGCAAGGAAGTGTCGTTGATAGAAGGAGAACAAGAGAGATATGAGATGAATTGGCCAAGGAAGAGAGAGCATATAAGAGAAGCACAGAAGCCAAGTACCAATAGTCTGCAACCTGATATTGATGGAAGTGTATCAAAGATAGGAGAAGGAGGATTTGACAGTGGCAATTTGTATATAGAGGGGGATAATATGGAAGTGCTAAAGTTGATGAGAGACACATACCGAGGGAAGATAAAGATGATATACATTGACCCACCGTACAATACAGGCAAAGACTTTATATACAAAGACAATAGGAGAATGAGTGTGGGAGAGTATGAAGAGATAAGTGGAGAGATAGACGAAGAAGGTAATAGAGTAGAAGAAGATGGAATGGTAGTCAATAGTAGGAGCAATCCAAGATTTCATACAGATTGGCTCAACTTTATATATCCAAGGTTGTGGTTGAGTAGGGACATGCTAGCAGAAGATGGAGTAATATTTGTAAGTATAGATGACAATGAAGTACACAACTTGAGAAAGGTTTGTGATGAGATATTTGGGGCGGGCAACTTTGTTGGAGAGATGATAAGAAAGACAAAGTCAACAACAAATGATGCAAAGACAGGATTTAATTTGCAACATGAAAATCTAATAATATATGCAACAGATATAAACAAGGTACAATTTGTAGGAGAGTTAAAAGATTTTGAAAAATATAAAAATCATGACAATGACCCTGCGGGTGCTTGGGTCTCCGACAACCCAAGCACCCGCACAGGTAGTTATTTTGAAATAAAAAACCCAATTACAGGTACAGTTGATTTGCCACCACTAAACTGCCATTGGCGGTTTAGTGAAAAGACATTTAAAGAGCATGTATCTAGTGGAAAAATAAAATTTAAGGAGCATGTGAGAGATGGTGAAAGAGGATTTGTATTCAAAAGATATTTGAGTGAGTTGAGAAGCAACAATAATTTGGTTAATTCGTTATTGTTTACTGACAATCAATACATGAATCAGGTTGCAACTAAAGAGAAAAATGAGTTGATGGGTAGTTTGGATTTTGCATATCCAAAGCCATTGCAATATATAAAAAAGATAGTACAGTATTCTACGGGGGGGGGGGCGACATTATTCTAGACTTTTTTAGTGG
>WRGC01000037.1 GCA_009787385.1 Bacillota bacterium | reverse complement strand
TGGGGGGTTCCCCCCCCCCCCCCCCGAACGCCTTAAGGTTGTTTTTTATTTATGTTGTTACTTCCTTTATATCTTAATGTGTTCTATTGTACCATTCTTTTAATAAACCTAACCATTCTTGCCAAATATATGACGCATAATGTATGACACAGACTGAACTACTGTACGGTCTGTAGTATCAACCAATATTGCATCACTAGCTTGATAAAGTGGGGCAACTTCTCTAGTGCTATCGTTGTAATCTCTCTCTTTCATATCCACCATTACACTATCTAGGTCAATTGACTGCCCTTTGCGTACAAGGTCATTGTAACGCCGTTTTGCTCTTTCTTGTTCGCTAGCCTTGACAAAAAACTTAAAGTCTGCATTTGGAGCTATAACTGTACCAATGTCTCTACCATCAATGACACAACTTTGCTGTGATGCAACTTGAGATTGTATTTTGTTGAGATACTGACGCAAAAAAGGATTGCTTGCAACTATGCTAGCAATTCTAGAAATATTAGGTTCTCTTATATCTTGACTTATATCTATTCCGTCCAAATATACCCGTGATATCAACGCATCATAATCCATCTTGATTGTGGTGTTTGCCAAAACTTGAGAAAGTCTATCCAAATCTAGCGTCAATCCTTCTTTGTATACCCCTGTCTTAATAAGCTTGATAGCAGCTGCCCTATACAATGCACCCGTATCCAAATGAACAACACCGAGTCTTTGGGCAATAATTTTGGCAAGAGTACTCTTGCCCGAACCCGCAGGTCCGTCCATAGCTACAACAAACTTGGCTTTGTCTGGTCTAAGCGTCTTTGCTCCACCCAAATATATATGCTGAGCAACCTTTGTGTATTCACAATTGACTTGTACCAAAAGCCTTATACAGCGTTTTAATGCCCCCTTAATGTTGGGTTCTACACTACTAAACATAGGGACATCATACTTTCTAAGTCCTCTCGCCGCAAAACAAGCATCCAAATCTCTAGTCATAGAAACAAAAACTGCCGATATATTGCTATCAACACCTAGATTGTTGGTCAACAAAATTTGCTCGTACAGTCTTTGTGTACAACTCTCTATGCTACTAACGGTATTTTGGCATACAGTAGCACCCCTAATAGACAATAATTGCATCGCACTCATTGTACCTAATGGTATCATATATACTACAAAAAAGCAAGCTTTTTTGCAACTGCACTCTAGTGTGGTTATATCACAACTATATAATAGAGTGTACAAATAGAATACATTAAGATGGAAAGAAGTAACATTAAATAAAATCAACCTTAAAGCGTTCGGGGGTTTGGGGGGATTCGCAACCCCCCAAATGCTTTTTTGGTTCTTTTTTGGCGTCAAAAAAGAATAATGTTGGTCTTGTTGATTGTTTGTATCTTATTGTTATAATCGCTCATTGTACACTATCTTTCTTAATACAATAATTTGTGTTGTAAAACACTAATAACTTCCAACCAACAATGGATAGCCTAAAGCTATATTATTGTTGGATAAAGCAATCATAACATTAATTTTTTTGCCTTGCAATATCTTTTTTATATTCAATAATGGTGAATATGCATACCACAATTGTACGCCTGATACTATTTGATGTTGTAGCGTACTCGCTTGCAATTGCTCTAATATGCTTTCTATAGTTTTTTTGTTGCCAATTGTATCTATTCTCAAAGCATAATATTTGCCCAAATCAGTCTTGATACCTACTGTAGAATACGGCATAGTGGTAGTAGGTCTAAATGATTGATAAACACTCAACGAAGCTTGATAAGGCAATTGCAACTCCAAAATAACACTATTGCCCACTCGTATACCCAATAGCACTAGACATATTCCACAAAATGCTACAAATCTTTTCATGATAAAATTATTGACACAATTGATATATGATATACCTACAATTCTAATACATGCACACAACGCATACACATAACCATGCAAATATTGATTGGTTTGACTACTCTTTTGACTGGATTGGGGATATTTATGAGTGGAGTTATTGTATTGAGACAATCACTCAATGCATTGGTTCAAGGAAAGCTAAAACATGCAATATCACAAGTAGGACGCAATAGGTATATTGCAGCTAGCACAGGAGTTGTGGCGGCTGCTAGCATGCAGAGTAGCGGTGCAGTCACTACTCTTGCTATAGGGTTGGTAGACAATGGTGCTTTGAGTCTATTTGGAGCTAGTGCAATAATACTAGGAGCAAACATAGGCTCTACAATATTAGGACTTGCGGCAGCTAGTGGAATACTTGAATTTGGTAGTTTTTTAGGGATATTTTCCTTGGTGGGTAGCCTAGTTTTTCTTTTATCTCAAAGACAACGCACACACTATATAGGACAAATTTTTATAGGATTTGGATTGTTGTTTGTAGGTATGCAAACAATGAGCAATGCCTTTGGTTCTTCAGCTATTGCGGTGTTGATTGGCGATTTTTTGGCTAATATAAATTTTATGCCAATAGTTATAGTTATTTCGGCACTGAGTGCGGGCTTGCTACAGAGTAGCTCCGCCATTGTAGCTTTGAGTATAACCATGGTTGCTAGCAATACTATTACACTATACACAGCACTATACATTGTTTTGGGTGCTGATATTGGCACTTGTGTAGTTGGAATTTTGGCTAGCATAGGAGCAAGCAGAGATGCAAAACGCACCGCTATTATGCAATTGTTGTTTAATATCTTTGGTGTAATACTTTTTGCATTTTTATTGTCAATATTTGCTCAACCTATTGTGTACTTCTTAAAAACAACAACATCAACTGATGCCTTGGCTGTAGCGATATTTCACTTAATGTTTAATCTTGTTACCGTAATCATTGCATTACCCTTGCTAAAACCACTCATTGCTATTGTATGTCAAATAACGGGCGATAATTTCCAACACAAATCCAAAATTGTAAAATATTAACTGTCACAAATATCATAAAATATTGCAAATATGTTAACAATTTATGATATAATTATAATATATGAAAACAACAAGATTAAAAGTTTATCAAATTATTGTATTATCCTTATGTCTATTGATAAGTATTGCCCTAGTGGGCTGCAATGACAAGCCTAGTGACGACCAACCCACAGCACCAGCCATTGACAAGATATACGGAAATTGGGATATAACTTTGTTATTAGATACACCTACTGTCGTCAAACCTCAACTTAGATTTCAACCTAATACAAATTATGTAATGGCTAATGAATTAACTGAAGAGCAAGGATGGTCAGCCTTTCCATACCAAAAATTGGATGTAGACACATACTACATGAAGATTATAACAATTGATGGCAATATTCTAAAAGATGGTGACATCATTGACTTTATGGTGCCTAATTTAATATTAAAAATAAACTCAAGCAATCAACTTGAAATGATAACTCAAACAAATATGGAAGAAGCTCTTGAAGCTGTATACAAAGGTGAAAGCTACACCTATCACGAGGGAGTTATGGCAACAGGTGTTCGTACAGGTGATTTTACAGCAACAGGACAAGAACCAAATATAAAACAAGATTTTGCTAAAGGTAAATTTGAAAATAAACAAGCAGGGATAGTATTTGACTTTGACAACAATACTTTAATAGCAACAAATATAGAGAATGATAAACAAAAAGCACAACTTGGCTTTTTGGTATTTGAAGAGAATAACCAAACCTATATAAGTGCATATGGTGTTGGTACTATGGGCAAAATACAATATGACCAAGATACAAATACTATAGAAATTGAAGGTGCAATATTTACACCTATCAATTAATATTGCGTAGAATTATAAAAAATACAAACAAATATAATTTAGTATAGAATCATAATTATTAATATGAAATTAGCAAGATTAAAGATTTATCATATATTAATATTGTCCATCCTGTTGATGGCAAGCATCGTACTAGTAGCATGCAATGACAACAGCAACAAAAACAGTGATAACGGAGAGACATCTCCACCAAGTACACAAGTACAATTGTATGGAAATTGGATACTAACCCCAACTGAGCAACTTCCTAGTTATGAAGCTCAGAAACAAATTAAAATAGATGCAAGATTTTCTCATGACAACTATGTAATGCTAACAGTTATTGATGAAAATCAAACTTATGAACAACAGGCACTTCCATACTCTATTATAGATTCTACAACTGCATTTATTGTTACCACAACAATTGATGATGAAATAATAAAAGATGGAGACATATTGGATATATATGTTCAACCAAATAATATATTTAAAATAAACTCTAACAATGAGCTTGAATTTATATTACAAACAAACAATTATGAATCAAAAGAAGAACTAGAACAAAATGGAAGTTTCACATACAAAGAAGCTATTGTAGCAGTAGGCACTCGTAGTGGGGATTATCAAACTACAGGGAAAGAACCAAATATCCAAAACAACTTTGCTACAGGTCAATTTGAACGCAAAAATGAAGATTCAACTAATAGTGTTATATTGAACTTTGACAACAACACATTAAAAATGAACGAATATGATAAAAATAAAGACCACAATTTTGGTATAAATTTAGCGTTCTTTATACACAAAGATGATGATGGTAAAACATATTTTTATTCTGCAATTAGTGGTAATGGTGCTATAGAATACAACCAAGAAAATGACTCTATTATTCTTGAGGGAGCAACATTTATAAGAATCTAATAACATTTATTATATAGCCATTAAAAACAAAAACGACAAGCAACACATTGAGTATGTTGCTTGTTGTCTTTTATTGTATATTTTTATAATGTTTTAATGAAAGTGTACAATTAGAACTTATTAAGATGGAGAGAATTAACACCTAAATAAAATCAACCTTAAAGCGTTCGGGGGTTTTTGGGATTCGCCAAGAGCTTTTTTGGTTCTTTTTTGGCGTCAAAAAAGAATAAACTTGGTTTTGTAGAAAGTTTGTATCTTATCGTAATAAGCTCTCGTTGTACACTTCTATTTTAATTATCTCAACAACTTGCTGCAGTCAATGGAGTATCATCTACAACTGCACTTGTGTTGTCAACTACCAACTCATCAGCTACTAACTTGCTAGACTTTTTTCGTTTTGATGATTTGAGTTGCATTGCTATCAAATCGGCATTGGTTAGCTCTGATGTAACTTTACCTTTTTTGATTTTATAAACTTTTTGATTGACAGAAAAGTCAAAACCTACATTGTTTACTTTTTTTTCACTGTCAAATATCCCACAAACCAATACATCAATGCACTGTAGCAAGTTGCGTACTGGACGATTGAATTTTGACACTTCTATAAGATGCGACAAATCAAATCCAGTAAAGCACCAAACAGTATATTTGTCTAGACGCAATACATGAGCCAACGAGCTACATGCTTCAGCTTGACAAAATGGCTCTCCGCCTGCCAATGATACCCCCGACAATTTTTGTATAGCCCTTATGCTATCAACTACTTCCATTACAGTAGTCTCATAACCGCCATCAAAAACTCTAATAGATTGGTCAATACTATCAAAATTTTCGTGTGGACTACCTTGTATCACAACTACAGCTCGTTGTCCAACTCCATATTGAGTACTTTTGTCTATGATATTGTGCAATTTCAAATTTTCCATTTTTCTTTACAAACTCTTTTAAATGCTATGTTTTTTAAAATACAACTTTCATATAAATTAAGGATTGTACAAATAGAGTATATCAAGATGAAAGAAGCAATACTTAAATAAAATCAACCTTAAAGTGTTCGGGGATTTTTGGGATTCCCAAATAGCTTTTTTGGTTCTTTTTTAGCGTCAAAAAAGAATAATGCCTATTTTGTTTATAGTTTTATTTTATTGATAATAACCACTCGTGGTACACTCTCATAAACTATAATCAAAAAATTATTATATCTAAAAAACTACTTAAAACTACTTTTTGTATCATACTTATATCAACACTATAATTGACAATCATCAAATTATGCCATACTATAAATATAGTTTATAACAACATTTTGATTTTGTCAAGTTGTAAAATATTACAAAAATAACATATATCCATTTGTTGGATATATGTTATTCATTTTCAAACACAGTATTGTACTGTTTTGTCAAAAAAGATTACAAAACAGTGTGTCCGTGCTTTGTATTGATACAAATTGTAGCTACAATATTAATTGGTTTTGTGTGATACAGCGACACCTGGTCCCATTGTACTAGCTAGAGTAATACTGCGGATATAAAGCCCTTTAGCCGCAGAAGGCTTTGCCCTCACTATTGCGTCCATTAAGGTATTGTAGTTTTCTAGAAGTTTGTCTACTCCAAAACTCTTTTTGCCTAATGGACAATGTACTATACTAGTTTTGTCACATCTATACTCAACCTTACCTGCTTTGGTCTCTTGAATAGCCTTGACTACATCTTGAGTTACTGTACCTGACTTTGGTGATGGCATCAAGCCCTTTGGTCCTAGTATCTTTGCCACTCTACCCATTTGCCCCATCATATCAGGTGTAGTAATACATACATCAAAATCCAACCAATTTTGAGTAGCTATCTTTTGGATAATATCTTCTGCTCCCACTACATCAGCACCATTTGCCAATGCCAAATCAGCTTTTTCACCCTTAGCTATTACCAAAACTCTCACAGTTTTGCCTGTACCATTTGGCAACACTACTGTCCCACGCACTTGTTGATCAGCTTGCTTGGTATCTACCCCTAGCTTGACATGAATCTCTATAGTTTCGTCAAATTTTGCAAATGCTACATCTAGCACTGTCTTGAGTGCTGTTTGTTGATCATAATGTTTTGTTGAGTCAAACTTGGTCAACGCTTCTCTATACTTCTTTCCCATTATTTTGCCTCCTCTACAAGTACACCCATACTGCGAGCTGTACCGGCTATCATTGACATTGCTGTCTCTAGATTGGCAGCATTGAGATCGGGCATCTTTTGCGTTGCTATCTCTTTGAGTTGAGCTTGCGTAAGCGTAGCTATCTTGTCTTTGTTAGGTTTTTGACTACCACTCTCCTTGCCTATTGCCTTTTTGATAAGCACGGCTGCAGGTGGGGTCTTCATCACAAAACTAAAGCTACGATCTGCAAAGATACTGATTACTACAGGAATAATCAAACCTACCTTGTCTTGAGTTTTCTCATTGAATTCCTTTACAAAGCCTGGTATATTGATACCATGTGGTCCAAGAGTACTACCTACTGGTGGTCCGGGGGTCGCTTTGCCTGCAGGCAATTGCAATTTGACTACTGCATTAAGTTTTTTTGCCATTAGTCCTCCTTGATTGGCGTGTTGGTATTGACCAAAAACAAGCCAACAATCGTGGTTTTAGGGCATTTGCCCTAGCGTGTACTTACAAATTTGCACACTCCCATGCTATGCATTATAGCACAACATATTGAGCAATGTCAAGGATTTTTGCAACACAGAAATTTGTGTAAGTGTATGAAAAACTACTTTAACAATAAGATACAAACTTTCAACAAAACAGATATTATTTTTTTTGACACCAAAAAAGAACCCAAAAAGCGTTTGGAAGGTTGCGAATTCAAAACTACACATACTTTAAGGTTGATTTTATTTAAGTATTAATACTCATATAATCTCTATTATATAACGACAATTAATTTTAGGAATTTGCAATATCAATCATCAAAATAGTATCAACTACAAAATTAATAATGTATTGCAATATATATTGCAATACATATGAACATACTATACATTGAGAGATACCAAAATGATAAAAAAATATTTTACTATACGCAAAATAATTGTCATACTAGCAATCTTGTTGGCTATAGCTTTTGCTTGTCATTTTTTTTTGATACACCATTCTCAATTGGACAAAAGGGATTTGGACGGGCAACACTATGACAACAATACCAAATCGTCATTGACTATGGACGATACAAACAATGTCGTCGTTGGGTTGGACAGTTCTTATATGTACCAAACTGACGCATTAGCACCATTGTGGAAGATTGGTAGTGAAGACAAAAAATTTGCAGGGACACTAACTGTCAAAGTTGCCAAAGCCAACGATTGGGCAGAAGCCACATCTTATCAAAGTGGACGAACATATTTGAGTGGCGATCTAGCTGTATACAATGACCATCTATGGAAAGCAAAATATTGGATAAACTCAAGCCCTGGTGGTGATGCTTGGGAAGACCTAGGGGGGCAACCTACCCCTGAGGCAACATTCAACTTTACAGGTGGAACAGCTGAGATAGATGAGTATCTTGCTCAAGAAAAAGCACGCCGTCTAAGCAAGCGTAAAGTTTTTGGGTACATGCCATCCTGGGGAATTTATTCGGGGCATGATATGTTTGATGTTAGAACTATCAAGTACGAGAACTATACGCATATTACTTATTCGTTTTTAAAACTTATCAATGTAGATAGCGACAACCCTACCATTACTTGGGACGAATATGATGCCGCTTTTCAAAATGGGGCTGCTCCATTAGTCCCCACTATTAAGGCAGATATTGCAAAATATCCTGACAAACACTTTGTATTTAGTGTTGGTGGCTGGACTTATAGCGAAAATCAAGAGTTTGAACGAGCGACAAGTACACCTGCAAAGATAGATAAATTTGCTCAAAATATAGTAGATTGGATGATGAATTTTGGATTTACTGGTATTGATATAGATTGGGAATTCCCAAAAACTCCACAATATGCTCAACAGTTCTTGAATTTACACAAAACAATTAGAGAGAAATTGACAAAAATCAGTTATCAAACGGGCGAATACTATGAGTTGTCTACAGCTACTACACCAAATTTCTTTTTGATAGAGCATATCATGCCACAAGAATTAGGCAAGTATGTAGATACAGTCAACTTTATGGCATATGATTATAATGGCGGTTGGATACAAGAAAGCACAGGATACATGGGGACAGGACACAATGCCCCACTTTATCAACCAGATATTGACCCACGAAACAAACCCGAAGACAAGTTTTGGATAGATGTAGTTACACAAAATTATTTAAAATTGGGAGTCAAAGCTAACCAACTTATGTTTGGCGTAGCATTTTATAGTAGAGGGTGGAAAAATGTCAAAAAAGACACTTCACCCGATCCTGTCAATTTTCCTGGACTTGGTGCAAAAGCCGAATCCATAGATGACCCAAATGGACAACAACAATATAGCAAATGGGGCAATGGTAGCAATCCATATTATGAAATGGAAAAGCTAATAGGCAAAAATGGATTCCAACGCTATTGGGACGACAGCGCCAAAGTACCTTATTTGTATAGCGAACAAAATGGATACTTTCACTCTTATGATGACAAAGAAAGTCTAGAAATAAAAATAAAGTATTTGAGAGATTTGGGATTGGCAGGTGCTATCGTGTGGGACATTACTGGCGACACTAGGGACAGTGGTACAGGTAGTACACCAAGTGGAGGAAATTTTTTGGGGAATATTGTAGGCAAGATTGTGGGCGAAAAATTGGATGCAAACAACTCTAATGATGTCTCAATCACAACCAACAATCTAGCTGATGCCGAAGTCAACAAAGAGTACAGTACTATGAGTGGCACTACAAAAATCTCTGCATCAGGCAAGGACATTCAGTTCTCTTTTGACAATAATTCTCAAACCAAAGACTGGTTGTCTATTGACAAAACTACAGGGCAACTTAGTGGCAAACCTAATGATAACAATGCAAGTCAAGCCTACAAGTTTACTATCAAAGCAACTTCTAGCAATGGCTCTACGGATACTCATGAGTACACTATAAAAGTCATATCAATAGATACAAATGTAGACACCAAAATAACAACAACAGACTTACCAAATGCAACGGTGGGTGTTCCATATCAAGCTATGTTGCAAGCTACAGGAAAAGATGTCAAATGGGGTATAAGCAGCTCTGACAACTTGCAACAAAATTGGATTTTTATCAATCATGATACAGGTGAATTGACGGGTACTCCTACTACTGACAATGGTGGACAACCTTGGAGTCTATTGTTTGTTGCCAAAGGTAGCAATGGCTCTCAAGACTCTAAGCAAATATATCTCAATATATCCAAAGGTGGTGAAACATCAAATCCTGATGATGCTATAATATCTACCAACAATCTAGCTGATGCCGAAGTCAACACAGAGTACAGTACTATGAGCGGCACTACAAGAATCTCTGCATCAGGCAAGGACATTCAATTCTCTTTTGACAACAATTCTCAAACCAAAGACTGGTTGTCTATTGACAAAACTACGGGGCAACTTAGTGGAAAACCTACTGACAATGACACTAGTCAAGCATACAAATTTAGTATCAAAGCTTCTGCTAGCAATGGCTCTACTGATACTCATGAATACACTATAAAAATAGCTACTAATCCCAATGATGCCATTATTACCACCAACAACCTAGCTTATGCCGAAACCAACACAGAGTACAGTACTATGAGTGGTACTACCAAAATCTCGGCATCAGGCAAGGATATTCAATTCTCTTTTGACAACAATTCTCAAACCAAAGACTGGTTGTCCATTGACAAAGCTACAGGGCAACTTAGTGGAAAACCTACTGACAGTGACGCAAGTCAAGCATATAAGTTTACTATCAAAGCAACTTCTAGCAATGGCTCTACGGATACTCGTGAATACACTATAAAAATAATAAAAGTCTCTAATCCCGATGATGCCATTATTACTACCAACAACCTAGCTTATGCCGAAACCAACACAGAGTACAGCACTATGAGTGGCACTACAAAAATCTCGGCATCAGGAAAAGACATTCAATTCTCTTTTGACAACAATTCTCAAACCAAAGACTGGTTGTCCATTGACAAAACTTCTGGGCAACTTAGCGGCAAACCCGAAACTAGCTATGACAATTTAGAATATAAATTTAGCATAAAAGCATCTGCTAGCAACGGCTCTACTGATATTAGAGAATATACTATAAAAGTCATATCTGTAGATGCCAAAATAACAACAACTGACTTGCCAAGTGCAACAGTAGGTGTGCCATATCAAGCTATATTGCAAGCTATAGGAAAAGATGTCAAATGGGGTATCAGTAGTATTGACAACTTGCAACAAAATTGGATTTTTATCAATCATGAAACGGGCGAATTGACGGGTACTCCTACTACTGACAATGGTGGACAACCTTGGAGTTTGTCATTTATTGCAAAAGCTAGCAATGGGACTCAAGATTCCAAACAGATATATCTCAACATATCTAAAGGTGAAGAAATTACAGACCCCGATGATGTAATAATTACAACCAACAATCTAGCTGATGCCGAAACTAGTACAGAGTACAGTACTATGAGTGGCACTACAAAAATCTCTGCATCAGGCAAGGATATTCAATTCTCTTTTGACAACAATTCTCAAACCAAAGACTGGTTGTCCATTGACAAAACTACAGGGCAACTAAGTGGAAAACCTACTGACAGTGACACTAGTCAAGCATACAAATTTAGTATAAAAGCTTCTGCTAGCAATGGCTCTACTGACACTCACGAGTACACTATAAAAGTCATATCAGCCGATACCAAAATAACAACAACAGACTTACCAAATGCAACGGTGGGTGTTCCATATCAAGCTATGTTGCAAGCTACAGGAAAAGATGTCAAATGGGGTATAAGCAG
>WRGC01000036.1 GCA_009787385.1 Bacillota bacterium | reverse complement strand
CGCATGAATGCGTGGGGATTTTACATCACATGGAACAAGTTGTCTTTTGATGGTGATAGTGAGTTTGGAATGGTGGTTAGTATTATTGGGATAATTGGGAATTTTTATTCAATTGCTTCTGCAATAGAAGATTTAGTAAATCCTGGAAATATAATAAAGAAAATCAAACAGTCTGTCGCAGGCTATGACATAGCTAGTTGGCTTATACCTATGCTTGACCAATACTTTGGAATAATATCCACTGCCCTAGCTGTTTTTGTTGCCTTTAGGACTTCAACTAGTATTTTGGGTGCAATTATTGATGCCGTTATTGATATTATTTTGGCTATATTTAATCCTAGTTTTGAAGAGAATGCTCATGTATTGCAAGAAACATTTATTAAACCATGGGTTACGGTTCATTATCAAGCATGTTGGATACCATGGTTTGGAGATAGTTGGGGAGCAAGTATTAGTGTATGGGGATAAATATTAAATGATGCAATTGATTTTGGTATCTATAGTAGCTATAATAAGTTTGTTTTATAACACAGTATTTGTGCATATAAAAACAAGAAAAAGGCTTAAATCAGTTACTGAACAAACAAAATTTAGGGAATATTGGGATATATTTATAATTGGATTGATAGCAAATATTGTTTTGTTGATATTGTCATTAAGCATAGCATTGGGTTATGGTGTAGAGTGGGAATGGTTTGGGGGTACGGCTATGCTTTCGGTATTTCCCACTCTTGTTATTAGTCCTATTCCTATAATATTAGTTAGAAAGCCTATGTTTAAATATAAGATTAAAAAAAGTTTTTTAGAAATTATTTTGAGAAGCCATAGGGATTATAAGGATCGTTATATTAATTATAGATTAGATACTGAAATTCTTTTTTCTATTTTTTTTTAGTGTATATAAACTTATACACTATAGTGAGTAGCTTTTTGCCTATATTGTTGATGTATTGTGGTATAGATGTCAATGGGATTATGTTGAAATAGTAGTATAGATTTTTTGCATGTTGCAAGGTATTGGTAGCAATAGAATTGTTGATATTTGTATATAAATGATAAAGATTTTCAAATAGTCTCAAAAGTATCTAAGTGCGTTAGGTATTTGTGAATTATGTTTTATGGTTGTTAATATGAAATAGGTTTGCAGTTTTGACTGTGAACCTATTTTTGTGAGTTTGAGTTTTTTTGTATTGTATAGTAAGAAAGATTGAGAGTGAGTTTGAATACACTTACAATTTATTGTGTGAAAAATTTAAACAGGCTCAAATAGGAATAACTATTTATCAAAATTCATTGACACTGTTGCAAGTATATAGTACAATATACTTGTAATATTTAAATTAGCCTAGTCATATGTCCGTGTCAATATGTCACTTTTTGATGATTTTGAGACAAGGGTACAGCATAGCTGTTGACTGGGAGTTTTTTTGTATAAAAATCAAATTGGTTGGGACAAGCATTGCAACCGCAACAAGGAGAAAATAATGAGAGTTTTTAATGATGTAGAGGGATTAATATATTATGCTAATGTGCATCTAATGTTGGACGAATTGGATATTGTATTGGTGCGAAATCAACTATTGGATTTACTCAAATTAGAAAATTATATTATATCTGAAATAGATTGTGAAATGATAGAAAATCTAAACGAACCTAGTACTTTACTTAATCCTATACTAGAATATGCCGTAGGTGCAGGTATTGTACAATCTGATAATGTTGATACTTTAGCTAGCAAGATTATGGGACTGTTGATATTGAGACCTAGTGACATTGTCAATGTCGTTAATGGCGGACTAAGGAAACCTCAAAAAATAACGGAGTGGTTTTATGACTATAATATTAAATCAAATTATATCAATATTTTAGAACAAGCTCACAACAAACATTGGGAAGCTAAGGGGACAACAGGAAAAATAGAAGTTGCTATTTTGCAAGAGTCTACATTTAAAGACAGTGATACTAAGTATCCTGAATGTGATATTTGTATAGAAAATGAGGGTTTTCATGCTCACAACAAGCATACATTGCGTACTGTGCCTATAGTTTTGGGCGAACAAGATGATTGGTTTTGGTATTATGTTTCAAGAAATGCAATTGCTCACCAAATTAATATTGTCAACAACAATCATACCAAATCAAAATGGGACATAAGTAGTTTAGATTTGTTGTTTGACTTTAATGATATTCTTCCACATTTTTTTGTAGGTTTTTTGCAATCAATTCATCAAAAACATCAACATTTGATTGGAGGGTACAAACTTTTGCCGCTATTCAAAGCAAAGTTGTCTCAAGTATTTAAGTGTGCCGAATTTCCTCTTGTAGAAATAGGTAGAGTTGATTGGTATAGTACTGTCTTGCGTATTTCAGGAGTTGAAAAAAAATACATGTTAGAATGTACAAAAACCATATTGCAAAAGTGGACAAGTATGGATTCTAATAATACATTTGGGGCATGTTTGCACAAAGATAAAGAAGGAAAATTTGTATTGGAATTGTTCCTAAACAATAATAATGTTGGTCAAAGCATACTCAAAAGTGATGTAGTTACACTATTGGATATCATGGGGGTAGTGCATTTAGATAGCAATCTTATAAAAGATATAGGAGAAATGGAAAGATATCTCACTAAAGAAATTAAGTATATACCCGATAGACTACCTACAAATTTGACACATTACAAATCATTGATAGAAAAATTGGTAAAAGAAGTTGGCAATTCAAAGCTTACCGCTTTAGAAGCAGAGCTTACACTTAAGGACGAAATCAATCTTCAATGCGAAGAATTGTTGAAAGGTATGCAAGCATTTGATATTGAAGATGGTAAAACTTTGTGGGATAGTTTAGGATTTATTGTTAAATAACTATTATAATTTGTATCAAAATGCAAAAGGCTGTTTCTATGTTTGTAGCATTTGATATATAAAAAGTAAGAAAAATAAATTAGTTCTTTTGACAATGGATAATATTGTTGAAAATTCACAATTAATGGCTACTAAAGGGGAAAATATAATGAGACAAAATTTGCAACAACAAGATCCAGATGTTTATGACATAACAGTACGAGAGCATAAAAGACAAAATGATAATCTTATACTTATAGCTAGCGAAAACTATGTTTCTCAAGCGGTACTAGAGGCTCAAGGAAGTATTCATATAAATAAGTATGCAGAAGGTGTACCAAATAAGAGATATTATCCTGGGTGTGAGATAGTTGACGAAGTTGAGATTTTGGCAATAGAACGCTTAAAAAAAATATTTGGTTGCGAACATGCAAATGTACAACCACATAGTGGTGCAAGTGCCAACTTAGCAGCTTTTTTTGCTTTGGCAAAACCGGGGGATAAGATACTTGGTATGAATTTGAGTGAGGGAGGGCATCTCTCTCATGGTAGCAAGTTTAATGTAAGTGGTAAGTGGTTTGAGAGTGTTTTTTATGGTGTAGATAAGAATGGTTATATAGATTATGATGTCGTTTTGGAGATAGCTAAGAGAGAAAAGCCAAAAATAATTATTGCAGGTGCGTCAGCTTATTCTCGTACTGTAGACTTTGCAAAATTTAGAGAGATAGCTAATCAAGTTGATGCTTATTTGTTGGCTGACATTGCTCATATAGCAGGTCCTATTGCGGCTGGCTTGCACCCTAATCCAATTGCTCATGCTCATGTGACTACTAGTACTACCCAAAAGACTTTGCGTGGACCTAGGGGTGGTATAATTATGTGTGATTCAAGTTTGGCTAATGATATAGACAAAGCCGTTTTCCCTGGTACTCAAGGTGGACCTTTGATGAATACAATTGCAGCAAAAGCTGTGGCATTTGGAGAAGCATTGAAGCCAGAATACAAAGACTATCAGCGTAGTGTGTTGGAAAATGCTAAGACTTTGGCAAAATCTCTTCAGCAACATGGTATCAAGATAGTGAGTGGTGGTACTGACAATCACTTGTTGTTGATAGACTTGATAGGATTAGAGCTTACAGGAAAGCAATTGGAGGATAATTTGTTAAAGGTTAATATTGTAGCCAATCGCAATACAGTTCCGGGAGATACTCGCAAAGCTTATATATCAAGTGGGTTGCGTCTCGGTACTCCTGCTACAACAACTAGAGGATTGCAATGCAATGACTTTGTATTGATAGCTAAAGTTGTTGCTGATATGATAAATATAGGAGTGTCATCATGCGAGCAATCTCTCAAGATAGTGCAAGATATATGTAAGCGTTATCCTATAGCATAGTAGGTTTTAGTCTGTCTTATAATATGAATAATTAAAACGGCTATCAAGCATTTGCCTAATAGCCGTTTTTGGTACTCTAGTTGCAAGGAGCTGCACACTAGGTTAGCAGATTTGATGCAAAACATCCAACCCAATGCTACCTATTTGCCAGCCATTCCCGCCTCCTAAAGTATATTAGTGCCTATACCAACAACTACATCTACTACTAGGCTTATCGCCAAGCTATGTTGTTATTGATTTAGACCTGTCATCTTATTGATTGTAATCGCTATTGTGGATTGCATCAAGATTGCACGAGTGAGAATGCTATCCTATTTGCTTAACCCCTACTATTGATTAACTTTTTCAATCAGTTGACTATAGTAGTATAAGTCAAATTATTGTTTTTATACATACTATCAAAATATTTTTAAATATAATTTAATTGTGAATATATAAGAATTGAAAAATTGATTAAATCATATTTGTTATACAACTTAATTAGTACAAATCTAATTATTTTGTTTTTCACTTTTCTATTTACCCCCAAAATAAACTGTCAAATTTTGTGAATATCATTTGACAAAACTACTAAAGTATATTACAATATTTGTAATATACTTTTTACTTATTATTGGGTTAAATTATATAATATGTATACTAATTGTATGTAAAGAGTTTTGTAGAATGAGATAGTGATAGGGTTTGAGTGATTATCAATACACAGGTTTTGGCAATGAGTAGCTTCTAAACCTGACACCTATTAACGGAGTAAATATGCAAATACCTAAAGAAAATCGTAGACCGCCTGCAATCATCAAAGTCGTGGGTGTAGGTGGTGGTGGCAATAACGCTGTCAACAGAATGTTGGAAGCCAATATCAGGAGTGCGTCTTTTATTGCAGTCAATACTGATTTGCAAGCTCTCAATATGTCCAAGGCTCAACATAGAATACAAATAGGGGACAAGCTTACTCACGGACAAGGTGCAGGAGCAGCTCCTGAGATTGGGGCTAAGGCAGCAGACGAATCTAAAGCCGCTATTGCAGAGTCTATCAAAGATGCAGATATGGTATTCATTACTGCAGGCATGGGTGGGGGGACAGGTACTGGTGCAGCTCCTGTAATAGCAAGTATTGCTAAGAGTATGGGAAAGTTGACTGTTGCAGTTGTTACTAAACCCTTTTTCTTTGAGGGTTGGCAAAGAATGCAATCTGCAGAGCAAGGTATAGAAAATCTCAAAAAAGTTGTAGATACTCTTGTAGTTATTCCCAACGAAAAGCTTATGCAAATTGCTCCCAATATGTCTATGGACGATGCTTTTAAGTATGCTGATGATGTTTTGTTGAAAGGTATACAAGGCATATCAGATCTCATAGTTACATCATCAAAAATCAATCTAGACTTTGCTGATGTGTGTAAAGTAATGAAAGACAAGGGTATGGCACATATGGGTATAGGTGGTGGTACGGGTGATAATCGCACCATAGATGCCGTTAGAGGTGCAGTACTCAATCCGTTATTGGATACAACTATAGAGGGTGCTACTCATGTTTTGTTGAATGTTTTGGGTAGTAAGGATATGACATTGACCGAAGTCAACAAAGCAGCAACTCTAGTGAGAGAGGTAGTCCATCCGCAAGCTCTCATAATATTTGGTGCGGATATTAGAGATGATCTTGATGAAGAGATTATTGTGACATTGATTGCTACAGGTTTTGGTGGGGATACACAACAAACTTTGCAAGAAAAAGAACAGTCCATAATTGGCAATCGCTCATTATTGTACGGTAACCAGAAAGAGAATAGCTTTGCTGGTCTCAAAAATGACTTGCTAAATCACTCTAGACAACAACAAAATCAACAAAGCTTATTTGGAAACAACAATTCAAACAATAGACAGTTTGGTCAACAGTCTACACAACAAGGTCTTTATAATCAAGGATATGGACAGCAAAATTTGCAAGGGCAGTTTGTGCAGTCAAATCAAGGTTTTGTAAGCCAAAATTCTCAAGGGCAATACAATCAACCAAGTCATGCATTTGGCAACTCTTTGTCAAGTAATCAGCAAAATATTCAACCAACTTTACACAATTCTCAGCAACAAGGGCAACAATTTGGAATTAACAATAACAACTTTGTAAGTGGTCAACATAGTTCTCAACAAGGATTTGGGAATTCTCAATTTGCAACACATACTAATGTACAACAAAATTTGCAAAATCCACAATCTCAATTTTCAAATAATGGATTTCCAAATCAAGTATTTGCAAATACTCAAACAGTTGGACAACAAAGTTTTTCAAACCAAAGTTCTCAAAATCAATTTAATCAAAATCCACAACAATTTAATCAACCGCCTATGCAACCCAATCAATTTATGCCAAATCCACAAAGCAATGGTCAATCGCCACAACAAGTGGTAGGGGGACAAAATGTTGTTCAAAACAATTCTAGAATAAATGCACAACAACCTCAACATCCTCCGTTTTTGCAGGCATTGCTTAAAAATAAAAACAATCAATAAAAACTATATAAATTTGTGGTTCTATAATAAATGTTGGGGGTGACGGAAGTCACACCCAACATTTTGTTATTTAAAATCAATCATGAAATAATGATATTTAATGATAATAATGATATAAAAAAGACAAGTGTGTTTAGATTTGGTATAATAATTTTGCAAAAAAACAATCCAAAGGAAATACATTTGTCTATGCATGATTATATCACACAATTACCCAACACTTGACAAAGAGCCAAATTTTTAGACCATCTTGTAGTTCAAAATCTACTAGATAGTCTTTATTTTTTCTAATACTCATATTTATTATTTTGACTATTATCAAGTAGTTTATGCTATCCTAGTATTAATTGTCATTTCAATAATAAATATTTTTAAAAATATTAGTAAAGTAGTTGACAAATGTTTCTAATTGTTTTATACTAGTAAAGTAGTTGACTAATTTAACTTCAAAGGAGGTAAATATTTTGGAACAAACTAAGAAATCAGTGTACAAAAAATTGTTGATAATGCATAGAGTAATGCAAAAGGAACAAATGCAACAACATAGAGACTGTTCAACTTTAGGGAATTACAATCCTAGAACAGGGCAGGGTAGAGTTTTGGCTATTTTAAAAATGAAGCCGGATATAAGTCAAAAAGAGCTTTTGTTTTTGTTAGATACAACAAAGCAGGCACTTGCTAGTCTTTTGGTAAAGTTGGAGAAGAATGGATATATAAAAAGAGAGCGTTGTGAAGATGATAAAAGGGAATTGAATATAACTTTGACAGACAAAGGAAAAAGCGTAGCAAATAATATAGAACAAGATAGTGTCAATGATAGATTTGATATAGTGGATTGTTTGAATAAAGATGAACTAGAGTTGTTTGGAAAATTGTTGGACAAGATACTTGATGCGTATATGGAGCGTTATAAAGAATCTGAGCATTATCAAGAAAAAAAGAAAATGTTTGATGATTTTATTCACAATGACAACTTTGATTTTGAAAATATGTTGGATGCAGAAAGTATGCCTAATTTGGGACATATGTTGACATACATGCATCGTATTTATGAAATTAATCATAAACATAGAGAGCATAACGAAAATTTAATGAACGATTATCATGCATATCACAAGCGAGATAAACATCACGATTGTAAGAATGATATCAACAAATCAATAGACAATATGGAGGAATAAAAAATGGCAACAATAATATTTTTGATATATCTTTACCTAGATAGCAAGAAAAATAAATAGTATTAATTGTAAAGCATACAATAGTAGTTGAATATCAAAATAGTATTGCAATATATATTACAAAATGATAAATTTCAACTACTTTAATATAAATCAATATTTGTTGTATATTATTGTAGTAAATAATAACATATGGTAATAAACAATTGTATAAATATTTGTTATAATCAAGTTAATAAAGTATCAATTGTAATTGATACAATAAATTTAATAAAGCAAACACAATATACATATTGAGTTTGCTTTTCTATTTACTCGCTCTATTGTAGCTAATATTAATATTCAAAACGCTTGCCAAATTCTGTTAATTATGCTATAATATATGTTATAATGCAAAAGGCATGTTTAGATTTTGATTGGAAATGCAACCAACAGGTAGCAGTAGAAGCCAGTATGGGAATAGTCCCACGAGGTGGCTATCTTGTTGACTTGCCTTTTTGCTTGTACGATAGTGATGCGTATTTGTTTAAGACCGTAGACCTTGACCAATCGTATCTCAAGTTGGAATTGGAGATATTTGGTATAAAGGGTATAGCTACACTATATATTAATGGACAGAGAGTTGGAGCGGTTACAGGGGCGTATAGTGTTGTAGATATAAAAAAATATTCTAGGTTGGGACAAAATGTCATAATGATTTATTTGCAAAATGCTTATGGGCATGCAGCAGTTTCAGGTGGCATAAATTTGTTGTGTACTACTGGTGTTGTTCATGTTCAAAATAATGGTATTTTTGTAGGCACTAGATTTTGTAGTCCAAGTGTTGCTTTTTTGCATTGTGAAGTAGATTTGGAATTTTTATCTGAAAGTAGTTTGCAACCTTTGTTAGAATGTGATATTTTGGTAGAGATTTTTAACTATCGTGGTAAAAGAGTATCTAAAAGATTAAAGAAAGTTAAGATACGCAAATATAGTAAAATAGAATTTAAAAAAATAAAAATAAACAAACCATTGTTGTATTCGGATAGTACGCCCAATTTGTACAAAGTTGTAGTAAGCGTTTTGCAAAATGGGAATATTGTTGATACTGGAAGTTCTATATTTGGAATTAGGACTTTTGGATTGAGAAAAAAGAAGTTTGCTCTCAACAATAGATTGTTGTGGTTGAATGGGTTGAAGCATGTGCATAGCAATGGAGTTATGGAACAAGTGAGTGCATATGCATTAGAGCGTTCTCGTTTGGACAAAATAAAATCCTATGGTTTTAATGCTGTTAGTGTGCAGGGATTGCCTGATCCAAGTTTTTTAGATGCTTGTGATAGGATAGGCATGTTGGTGATGGTAGAGTTGGTCAATGGTTTTTTTGATGGAAATTCGTTTGAATCCTTTGTTTTTGATAGAGAACATCAACGCATTTTAGCAGATTATGTGAAAATATTACGCAATCATCCGTCTGTCATCATATATAGTATTGCAGATGGCAACTCATATACTTATGGACGCAATGATGGTATAAATTTTGCTAGAAATGTATTGGATATTATCAAGTCTATAGATACAACACGCCCTATTACTGGTGCAGTGGCTGAGCTTGTTCCTACTATAGATGAGATGGAAACATATTCGTCTTATGGTGTTTTGGACAATGTTAGTGGAGCTAAGGATATTGTCAAGGTAGCTCAACTTATAAGCAAGGATAGTGATATATTTAGAAATGCTACTCATGAGTTTTGCAAACTTTTAGACTTTGTGTCTTACAAAGATCTCAGCAATAGGTACAAAAGAGATTTGGATTTGTTTGATGATAGACAAATTTTGGGCGTAAGTACTCCTATAGATAGACTAGAAAAGTTGGATATAGACGAACTAGAATTTAGAGCAAATATACTAGGTGATTTTTGTGATGGGGTTGGATTTGATATTTTTAAAAACAATCAACCGCAGTATATTTATCGCCAAATACTTTTTGGTGCAGAGAAAAAATCGGCAATATGTAGTTATCAAGGAGTCAACAATACTAGCATTTCATTGGGACAAGCGTCATGGGATTATCCGTCTTTTATGGGTGAAACTGTGCAAGTAGATGTGTTTAGTAGTGGTGATGTTGTAGCACTTTATCTCAATGAACATCTAGTAGGACGCAATTTAGCGGGTAGGTTGCACAACTACAGAACACGCTTTGATGTTGAATATTCTCCTGGGACATTGCAAGCTGTGAGTTTTTTGAAAGGACATGAGCACTGCATAACTGAGATATCTAGCGTTGGGTTTCCTTATGCTGTGTCTTTGATTGCTTCACAAAAACAACTAAATTTGTTTGATAGGCGAGATTTGGTTTTTATTGAGATACAAATAGTAGACAATAAAGGGCATATTGTAGATTTTGCAACTAGAGATATATTGATAAGTGTATCTCCAGAATGCAAAATTGTAGCTTATGGAAATCAAGACCCTAAATTTTTGCCAAGAAAATTTGATAGTAATGAACTTGTATTGCCTGTATATGATGGTAAGGCACAATTTGTATTAAAAGGAAATATAGAAGGCAAAGCAAATATTGTGGCTACTAGTGATGGCTTGAAGTCAGGCAAACTAAAATTGACAGTAAAGACTCAATTGCCAAAGGTTGGACGCAATGTACCTAAATTTTAGCATAAATTAGCATAAAACTGTATTAAATTGGCAATAATTGTGGTAGTAAGATTGAGTATACAACTATTCTAAGGGGAGCTATGGTTAAGAAATTTAGCAAAAAATATACTAAAGCAGTGTTGGCTTTTATGCTTGCGTTGTTTACACTATTTATTGTGGCTTGTAGTCCATCTAGTATAAATATATCCGGTGAACCTCAAAATTTGCAACACATTGTTACTAGCAATGGTGGGATTGCAGTGCAATATGGAAACTATGTATATTTTGTCAATGGTTATAGGGGTTATGATGATAGTGATGGCAATCAAAATAATGATGTAATCAAGGGCGGGATATTGCGTGCAGAGCTTTTTGGGAATGGCAAAATTGGTGCAGATTTTGAGATTTTGAGCAATTTTGAGTATGAGTTGTCTAAAGATAGTACATTGGATAAACAAAAGTGGGAGAGGGAACATAAAGATCAAGTAGATTTGTATTTTACCAATCAAAGAATAAAAGACCCAAACAATCCACTAGAAGATATTACCGAAGTTTTGACACAACGCATTGGGGACAAAACAGTTGGTACAGCAGAGTATAAGAAAGGTGGTTTGTGGATATTTGAAGACAATATTTATTTTGCTAGTCCATCTAACAAACGAGATAGTAGTGGTACATTGCAAATAGATTATACTATATTTTATAGAATCAATTTGCTCACAGGTGTTAAAACAGAGATATATGCTACGCATAGTCCAGCAAAAGACAAACCTTATGCATTTTATTATTACAATAGCAATGTGTATTTAGTGACGCAAGACAATCAAGATTTGGTTAGTGTACAAGCTAGTGGAAATGTTGGCAAACCTTTGGTAGTTGCTAGCAATATAACTGGTGTGGTTATGCAAACAGCTAGTATATATTATAGTGGTATGCCTCAAGATTATACTGAAAACTTTGTATACTATACTCGTAGTCACCCCAAAGATGAGTCATACAAACAAGGAAATTTATTGGAGATGATTAGACCTGATGGTTCTCAAGCTACAGTTATAGAAAGTAGTTTGACTACTTCCGTTCATTCTGTGAGAGATGGTTTGTTGTTTTATACTAAATCAGATCCATTAAATGAAGATGGAAAAGTATTAGCATATGACAATCTATTCAACATACGCAAAGAGCTTGCAATCAATAATGGCGTAAGTGAAGATAGTTTTTTAAATAATAATTTGTATAATATAGATGGGACTCTCAATGATGATATAGCAAACAATCTTTATAGACAAGTATATATAAATGAGCGTGGTTTAGCCAAAGGTAGTGTATTTAGTTTTAAGGACGAAGATTATACGAGTATATATGCATTTAGAAGCAATCGCAATTCTAACAACGCATTGGCATTGACCACTACAGAGAATGATATGAGATATTGGGATAGTTCAAAACCTAGAACTAGTGTCCAAATACTCAATAGTGCATCAACTATTCAAATGGTGCAAGATGATGGTTTTGTTTATTATTTAGATAGCGACAATAAGATATTTAGGACGCTTTACAACAAAGATATCAAGGACAATAGGACAGAACAACTTTCTACTCAAGGCGTATCTACTGAAGGTCTACAAATAGATATGGCAGCAGGGCAATTGTTTTTCTTTGCTAGAGTAGATGAGTGGGCGAATAATTATACCTTTGTTAGGGGGGTGTCGCTCAATCCAGAAGCTAAAGAGCATTTTGTGGGACAACGAATAGAAGATGACTTGAAACCTGACCCAAGTGAAGAGACAGGAGGTGGCGATGGAGAAGATGGCGGAGATGAGGGCGAAAGTGGTGGAGAAGATGGTGGTAGTGAAAATGAAACAAGAGTAACAAATAAATAATCAAAAAACTGTTTTATGATAATAAATCAATAAAACAGTTTTTTATTCTTGGTATGACAATAGATATAATTAAAAGATTTGTTCTTAAGAAGTGGACTAATTAGATGATATATGATAAAATAATTGAATGGAACGAGAATGCCCTAGATGTAAGAGTAAAGAACAACAAATGAATAATGGACACCAC
>WRGC01000035.1 GCA_009787385.1 Bacillota bacterium | reverse complement strand
TTTACTATCTGCAGATAGTTTACTATCTGCAGATAGTTTTGTCAACTACTTTTGTACTCTTTTTTGGGGTGGATAAATATATATTGTTCAAAGTATATTCAAAACTGTATACTTTCTATTCAACAAACTCAATAGATTGTGTCAAAACACTTGCCAAATATCACATAGTTTGGTATAATATATTGTATTGTATAAAATTTGATACTCCAACAATATGGGTAGTTTCCCGAGTGGCCAAAGGGAACAGACTGTAAATCTGTCGTCTCCGACTTCGGTGGTTCGAATCCACCACTGCCCACCAACTCAAAAACCATGTACAAAATTTTTGTACATGGTTTTTCTCAATATTCAACTTGTATACAATTATTGTTTAAATGAGAGTGTACAACGAGTGGTTATTACAATAAAATACAAACTTGCAACAAAACAGGCGTTATTCTTTTTTGACGCCAAAAAAGAACCAAAAAAGCTTTTGGGGAATCCCCACCCAAAAAAAACTCCCGAATGCTTTAAGGTTTAATTTATTTATGTTTCTTTCATTCTTAATTTACTCTATTTGTACAATCCTATTTAAATTACTAAAATAAGTTTTACAACTATCCAACTACAACAACTTTCACTGATGGTCTACTTACAAAAGCCTTTGCTCCACGGCAAACTATATCCATACCAAACAACTTGCATTGAAGATTTAATCTAATGCGTGTTATAGTATCTTTGCCTATTGCACTAAATGTCTTAATCTTATTTTCTGTCCTACACACCAACTCAATATCATGTTTTGTGTGTATATCTATTTGTCTAATATTTTTAGTTTTATAAGGGAGACTCAAGTCAGTCATTCCAACTCGCCACAACTTGAGTAATGGTTTGTCAAATACACTACCATTGAGTGCAATTTTACCTACACTACCATTTTGCAATACTACTATAACTTGATTGTAATTAGCAAAATATATCAAATCTGCGACCTCAAATCCCCTGCTTATACTATAATTTCCACTACTAGTATCAAGCACAATCATAGAATTATTAGACAATTTGTTTGAATCTATTTGTCTTTGTCTAGAATATGAGCCTTGTTCTACAATGTCAATGGGTTCATCAAAATTCATACTCAGTGCCAAATAATACTTGCCATTGGCAAACACTGCCGTAGCTTGCGGACTAGGTACAATCAATGATGTCAAGTTATCCAAAATACGCATTGTAGTCATACCATCAAACATATAAAGTCCATCACTAGCCAAAAAAACAATACTGTCCCCACACAAAACAACAGTACGAGGATAAATCTTGCCACTAGATACAAACAAATTGCTTGCACCAAATTCTTCTTGCCCACCATATGCAGTAAGTCTAGTTATACCGTACTCTCTAAATACATACACATAGTTGAGATAACTAAGTACCAACTGTGGTATACCTCTCTCATCTATAAGTTCTATAAAACCACCTTCATTCAAATCAGTACCAAAATTTGTAGGATCCAAATCTTCACTAAACCATACAGCATCTGTATGGTCTGCCGTAGTCACAAACATTCGCTCCGAATGTATTGTCATACTAGTAATAAGTGGTACACTACCTATCTTAGTTGCCACACCAACCCCGTCCCAAGTATACATACCATCTGTAGCTGTGGTAATAATTATTGTATCATAACCATTGAGTCTATATACCACTGCTTTGGGACGAGAAGTCAACTCAATGTCCTGCAAAAGCTCAAAGCCATCTTGAGTATCCAAATCTCTATAATAAACTTTTCCATCAAGACTTGCAATCATCAAAAAATTGTGTACTTCAGGCACTCGTTTGTTGTACAACCACACACTCATTACACCGTTTTCCAATGGCTGTTGTTCTACAATATCACTATTAGATACACCAATTCCTTCTGTAAGCACACCACTATCAAAGTCAAAATTGTATGCAAATTGTGCCACATCAAAATCCAAAACACTGTACGCAAGTTTGGCATTTATACCCTTATTAAACTTGGATACCGTCAAATTGCGTGATGGTTTTGTTGCTATACTAAGTTTTGATTTGTTTTTATTGTATCTCATACAACACTCCTACAACCATCTCATGGGCTTAATTTTCTTTTCCCCTTTGAGTACAATCCCAAACAATGATTGTCTATACCTACCATCCCACATTACTGCATCATCTTGCAACCCACTTATTATACAGTATTCTGTTATAGTGCCAAAAGCAAGTATTCTTGCATTGATTGCACCCGCCTTATATTCTATCTCTTGTTCAAAATTGCATTTGTCTGGCAAATATCTATATTCTATACTATACCTACCATTATCCAAAATCAATCCATCAGGTCGCAACTTGAATTTTGTTCGCCTACCTTTGCAACTAACAGACAAAATCTCCAAAACAGATCTACCAAACTTACGATATTCCAAAACCTCTCCATCAACTGTCAAAAGCTCAGTAGCAACCAAAGAAGCATACTCAGTAGCAATCTCACTATATACCAAATTAGCACATCTTACCAACAAATTTAAAACTTCCAAAGCCCCCTTATCCACATTTTCATCACTACTAACCACCTTCCCATCTTGTGTCTTGAGCCCAGTGTCTTGCTCTATCAAAGCAACTACATCATCAAGTTGTCCCAAAATAGCCGCCATATATACTATATCTTTTATTGTAGTCGTCATAAATCTCCATTTATTTTTAATTTTTGGCAAAACTTTTCTGCAATCTATCATTGGCTTTAGCTTTTAAAAAATCATTCTCTTGCTTCAACAATCTTTGATTGTACAAATCCATATCTTTCAACAACTTCTCATGCCGCTCTACTCTAGTCTTGCGAGCAAACTCCAATGTCCTAGTATCCAATTTGCTATAAGGGATGACTAGACATAGGGTATTGCCTTTTTGATTGCTACTATGCAATTCAAACCTATTCAAATTATGATTGCGTACCAAAAAATAACTCTCATCAATTTGCTTAATACGATTGCATATATCATAAAGGTCCCCCGTTATTTTTGATTTGTAGTGCATATTTGTTCCTTTATTGTCCAACAGTCAAGAGAT
Organism: Bacillota bacterium; assembly: GCA_009787385.1. Lineage (GTDB taxonomy): Bacteria > Bacillota > Clostridia > Christensenellales > Pumilibacteraceae > WRGC01. The sequence continues at coordinate 11,042 of WRGC01000035.1, read as the reverse complement.
ATAATTCAAAATAGAGTTTACAAATAGAGTTCCATTTAGATGGAAAGAAGTAACCACTAAAATAAAATCAACCTTAAAGCGTTCGGGGGTTTGGGGGGATTCCCCAAATGCTTTTTTGGTTCTTTTTTGGCGTCAAAAAAGAATAATGCTGTTTTTGTTGATTATTTGTATCTTGTTGTTAATAATAGCTCATTGTACACTCTAAAAAAATATATCTCTTGACTGCTCATTACACAAAATTTATATATCTATTCTACTAACTCAACTTTTATCAGTCAACCTACTTTCTATCCTACTTATCCAGTATTCATTCAAATCTCCAAAAGTCATTTTTAGTCGCTTTTTAGTCTTTTTGGGTACCATGCTATTTATAGTATCCACACATTTTTGATTGGCTATATTGGCATTGAGTTGATAAATAGACATATCAAACCTACCATCTACATTGTCCCATTGTATTTGTGACTTGAGTTTGTTTACAAATGTCTCATTGACAATCTCTATACTTTTGTCTACTATACTATTGAGAGCTTGCTCAATCTCAACTATTTCCAAATCATCTATAGGCTTTAAACTACTCCAGTCATAAGTTTTAATCCACTTGATTATGCCAACTATCAGTGTACAAACCACACCTACACTCATCAAAAATCTAATTATTGTATCCAACACAATTTTTATTCTCCCTTTTTTAATTAATCAAAAAAATACTCAAAATCACAACACTGTAATTGTATATAACTTTTGATTTTATAATTTACTAACACAATCACACAGTATACACACATTTCAAAACTCAAACCAAGTCAACAATATCTACTCTATCGTAGCATCAACTTTCAACATTGCTTGACCATTGGGCTTGTCACACACCAAATCACAATATTTGACTAATGTAGCACTATATGTTGGTTTGCCTTGTGTTTGTCTCAATACCCGACCATTTTCACTTTCAATAAATTGCCAGTCACACAACTGATGAATCTTAAATGCTGTAGTATCCAAAAAATAGACATAATTATTGTTTACAAATTTTTCGGATACTACAGGTATACCATTAAAACTTATAGACTTATATCCACCATTAAGTTCCATAATATCTATATTTCGCTTATAACTAGATAAATAATGTTGATAAGCCAACTTTACATTTGAGGCACAAGCTATATAATCTATAGTACTGCTAGTATAAGACTCTATCCTATCTACAACCGAGCTAAACAATATATCACTAACCTTTTTGCTAGATAAATCAATATACGGATTGAGTACTCTATGCTTTGTTCTGTCCAATCCATACAATGGTTTGGACACATCAAATATAGCTCCAAGTCCCGTTATTTCTTTATCTTTACTACCTTGCATATACAGTACATATATCTCATCTACATCATCTACATTCTCAGCTATATCCAACACTACAGTTGGGACTTCTGCAAACCTATCTATTGAAACTATTTGTACACTTTTTTTGAATAGCTCCCCATCCAATGTATACATATCAACTACCATGCCTTCTATAGCACAGTTTAATCCCGCACCCACTACAGTAAATGTACCTGCTGGATTGGCATCTTGGCGTACATTTATCAAAAATCCGCTACCATTGCCAAATAACATTCTACTCAAATTAAACCTACTAGACTCCAACAATCCGTCCAAACTTTGATTGAGTAAGTTGGTAAAAGCCCCTTTAGTGTCACTGCTAGCCCTTATAGACTTGTCACTTATCTCAATCTGACCATAAAGATTTTTGAGAGAAATAACATACTGCAAATAATTGGTAATACTAGCACTAGGCAAATCACTAGTTTCATCACCCGCCCCAACGCCACCATCAATAGATGCTCTAACCGCCTTTCTTATCTCTTTACCCGCAACATCAATACTAGTCTGTTCAAACTTAGCCAACAACGGATTGACTCTAGAATTGAGCAAATCGGTAATGGTATCCAAATAGACTGTCTTGAGTGCGTTTTCTGCACTACTAATTGTAATCATAATACCTTTCTCCTTTATGACAGTATAGCAAAAAAAGAGTGTCAAATGTTTGACACTCTTTTTGCAAATAAATTTTGCAATACTTACACAATTTTTCTCACTCAATCTTAAGATATATTGTTGCAACGATAAAGAAAATACCACCAAAAACCAATAAGTGCCAATATTGCACAAACATTAACTATACCACAAACAACCCAATCATCAAAAAATTTCAATTCTACAAATGGAACTGCTACCAAAATCAAAAATGTTACAATCAAAAACGCTATTGTCTTTTTAAAATAATTTTTGTCATTCTTGCTTGACAACTTCCATCGCCCTGATTTGACCAAATATGCAATAAAAAAGAATAACAACAATGCAATAAACATCATAAAAGAAAAGTAAATCCAATAAAGATTTAAAAAACTATTGTAAATAATATCATCAAAGTTCATAAATATCTCACAAAATTAATACAAGTTGCTTGTTACTTAATTGTTGCCACTCTTCATCATATTGATGTCTTAAATACCATCATTCATATTAGATTTTTTATACTTATTCTTGCGACGAATACAAAACCGAACTACTAAAAATATAATATAAAGTATATAAAAAATAATGTACAAATTTACCCTCGCAACTCTAGGCAAAAGCATATTCAACAATTCTACAGCTATCAACGACAATGCAAGTGCAATCAAAAATATAGCTATTCTTTTGTTTTCTTGTTTATGTCGCATATTTCCTACTCTATAAGCAATACCAGCACCAATCAATACAAACAAAACCATCAACAAAACAACACAAACAAAAGACAAAAACCAAGATACATCAGATTTAGAAACAAGCAAAAAACTATTTTCCATAACAATCCCAACCTATTTATGTAATCTCATAGGCAACATTTTGCAAACCTTATTGCCTATGAGATATATTGCACAACAATTATTGTTTAAATGTTTTTATGCTTCCCAAGCAGAATAACCTGTAGTCACAGCCAAAAACCCCATATGTCTTGTAACACCGTATTTCTTACCTAATCAATTCATACTAAATAATAATATCATTAACTAATAAACAATAATATCTAAGACTGTTCCAAAACCAAAGTCATAGGTGCAATGTCACTCACTTCTACAGGTCCAAAATATTGTATTGGTCCGGGATTGATATAGTCTGTATTGATAGCCCACTGTTCACGATTGGCTACCAATTTTTTGAATGGATTGCCATTCAAATCTACCAATGCCTTTTTGATTACGGGATTGTCTTGTCCGTGACGGCGTTCTACTGCCATTAAGCTTGTTAGTGGCACTCCTTGGGGTTGCCATTGGTCTACAGACAAATGAGAATTTTTTATGCTAGCTATATACCCTGTCAATCCATTAGCTATCAATACATATGCAGTATGTCCAAGTGCAAAACAATAGTCAGCATCAAAGTTGGTAGGATAAGCAGCTCGCCCTTCATAACCAAAAAAATGTCCTATTGCATTAAACTTGCCTTTATACTCACCTTTTGTAGCCAAATTGTCCAACTGTTGTTGTACTACAGTCATCAACAACTCTTCGGTCTTGATTGCACTCACTTGTACATTGCCGTGTGGGTCTCTCTCCGCCAACATTTGCAAAGCAATAGCTTGAGGCAAACTTGCAAACACGGGCTTGGTTGTATCCAACAAATGTTCCCCAACCCATTTCAACAACTCTTCTTTGTCCAATTTTGATATTTCTAAAGCATTGTGTGACAACAATTCATTTATTTCACTTATCAAAACGCCAATCTCAGGTATAAATTCAATCAAACCCTCAGGTACTAACACTATACCAAAATTGTTCCCTTGATTGGCTCTAGCTACTATAGAATCCACTATTGTACTAGCTACTTGCTTTAGAGAAATTTTTTTTTCTTTTATTTCTTCTCCAATTAGGCACACATTGGGTTGTGTCAACAATGCACACTCCAAAGCTATGTGGCTAGCACTACGCCCCATAAGTCGTATAAAATGCCAATACTTTTTGGCACTATTGGCATCTCTAGCAATATTGCCAATAAGTTCGGCATATGTCTTGCAAGCGGTATCAAAACCAAAACTTATTTCTATTCCACCATGTTTAAGGTCACCATCTATTGTCTTTGGTACACCTACGACTTGAATAGCAATTCCATTAGATGCAAAGTATTCTGCCAAAACTGCTGCATTGGTATTGCTATCGTCACCACCAATCACAACTAGAGCGTTGATACCATGATGTTTGCATGTATTGGCAACTATAGCAAACTCTTGAGCGGTCTTAAGTTTGGTACGCCCTGAGCCTATCATATCAAAACCGCCTGTATTCTTATAATCTTTGACAATTTTGTCGTTGACAACCATGTACTTATTTTCCAACAAGCCACTAGGTCCACCCAAAAAGCCAATAAGCCTATTGCCGTCACCACACTTCTTAAGAGCTTCATGCAAACCAATTATAACATTGTGTCCGCCAGGTGCTTGTCCACCCGACAATACCACACCTACAACCAATTCTTTTTGTTGAGGTTGTCCTTTAACTATACCAACCACAGGCTTACCATAAGTATGCTTAAACATTTCAGCGATTCGTGGATCAATATCGTGATACAAGCTACCATTTTCTATCTCTGTAATTACTGCCTTGTCAACGATCTTTCCCAATACACCTGGCAATTTTGGATCATATTGCAATCTATATTTGTGTAATGCTGCACTCATTTATTGTTCTCCTAATAAAAATTTTAATTTATAGTCTTATAAATATCAACTTATTCCCTGTTGTTTAGCTTTGCCAAACCAAACCTTAGCAATATCATGATTCTTATTTACACCACTCCCACTATAGTATGCTATACCAAGACTATACTGAGCTTGGGCATGTCCCATATTGGCCGCTTTTTCAAAGAACTCTACTGCCCTTTTTTTGTCTTGTTCTACACCCTTACCGTCATCACAACATAGCCCTAAAGCATATATCGCATTCATATTGTTTTGTTTTGATGATTTTTCAAACCACTTTACTGCACTATCCCAATTTTGGTCTACGCCTATACCATTGGCATAGCTTATGCCTAGACTGTATTGAGCATCAATATCACCACTTTCGGCTGCTCTTTCAAACCATTCAAAGGACTTTTTTTCATCCTTTTCTGTCCCAAATCCATTTTTATAACAAATAGCGAGATTGTACTGACTAGCAACATTGCCACCTACTGCCAATTTTTCAAACAATACAAATGCCTTTGATTTGTCTTGTACTACACCATCACCATTGGCATACATTGTAGCCAAAGAATACTGTGCGTCTACCATACCTTTTTGACTAGCACATTCATAGCACTCTACTGCCTTATCAATATCAATATCCACTCCCAAGCCATATCTATATATATTCCCCAAACTATACCAAGCAATTTCGCTATCTTGTTTTGTAGCCAATTCCAACCAATAGCGAGCCTTATCAAAATCAATTGCAACACCTTGCCCCTCTAGATATTGCACTCCAAGCAATGTTTGAGCATGAACATTGTTACTTTCAGCATCTTTGACAATTTTAGGTTGTTCTATATTTATTGATTCATTCATTTTCATCAACTTTATTATACCATAATATGCAGTATTAATATATGGTTTTTTAAATTATATATTAGCTATCAACACTTATTCTCACATATTGAATACAAATATTCTCACATATGTGAAAATAAAATTTTATTATTTGTTATTAGCCAATTTTATCAACTTGCTAGCCTTGTCTCTCAATTCTAAAGCCCTATCCATATCTTGAGGTACTCCCCTACCTTGTTCATACAGTGTAGCTAGCAATGTACAACTTTGTGCATAATCCTGCTCAACAGCTTTCTGCAACCACGAAACAGCATTGATGTACTGACCAAGTTCACAATATTGTTTACCCAAATTGTATTGAGCATAAGCCAAGCCTTTTTCTGCCACCTTTTCAAATATTTCTAAGGCAGTGTTTGTATCTTTAGCTACCCCATCACCATTTAGATATCTAAATCCCAAAGCATACAGTGCTTGTACATGTCCTTGATCGGCAGCTTTTGCAAACCACAGCGTAGCTTGTTTAAAATCTTTGGCTACACCTTGCCCATTATAATATCTCAAAGCTAAATTGTATTGAGCATGAGCATGTCCACTTTGTGCCGCTTTCAAAAACAGTTGAAAAGACTTTTCAAAATCTTTATCAACCACAACACCATTGCGATAAACACTAGCAAGTTTGACTTGAGCTTCTGTGTCACCACTCTCTGCCAAATCAACTAGTTGTTGTATATTTATATCAACTTCCATACTATAATTACACTCCATTTACTTTCAAGCATATACTGATAGCAAAGTACTCTCCATCAAAATAACTAACATGAGATATTGTACCAACTACACAAATAAGATATTATAAAAAACTCTTCACAAATCCTACTCAAATATGCCCGCTACAAATTCCTTAGCATCAAAATCTTCTAAGTCACCTATACCTTCACCCACACCTATCATTACTACTGGTTTTTGCAACTCTTCACTTATTGCAACAACTACCCCACCTTTTGCTGTACCGTCCAACTTAGTGAGTATTATACCATCTATATTTACAATGTCATCAAATGCTCGCACTTGTGTTATTGCATTTTGCCCTGTAGTCGCATCTAGTACAATATATGTCAAAATTTGAGCATTAGGCATATTGTTGCAAGCTACTTTGTTTATTTTTTTTAGCTCTTCCATCAAGTTCTTTTTGTTGTGCAATCTACCAGCTGTATCAACCAACAGAACTTGAGTGTTGCGTGCTTTTGCCGACGCAATAGCATCATACAATACAGTGCCAGGGTCTGCCCCCTCATCGTGTTTGATAATTCGTACACCAGCTCTACCTGCCCAAATTTCCAACTGACTACTAGCCGCTGCTCTAAATGTATCAGCTGCAACTAGTACCGTATCTTTGCCACTCTGTTTGTATCTATACGCAAGTTTACCCAAAGATGTAGTCTTGCCCACACCATTTACTCCAACTACCATCACAATAACAGGATACTCTACCTGAGGAATTTCCCATCTTTCAAGCATTTCTTGTATAATACGCTGCAATTCCGCTCTACAATCTTCGGGTGATACAATGTGATTCTTGTTTATATTTGACCTAAGTTGCTCCAAAATCTCTTCGGTTGCAGTTACACCCATATCACTAGAAATAAGAATAGCCTCCAACTCATCATAAAAATCATCATCTAGTACACTGCCCTTAAACAACTGATTGAGTTTAAACCCAATACTATCCTTTGTCTTTTTGAGTGCTGCCTTGATTTTTCCAAAAAAACCCAACTTCTTTTTTGGTTGTTCTTTGGATACAATTTCTGTTTGCTCAATTGCTTTTGATTGTTGCTCAATTTCTGTTTGCTCAATTGCTTTTGGTTGTTGTTGACTTGCATGTTGATTCAAATCAGATTCAACATGCTCTTGTTGCTGTATTGCAACAGATTGTGTACTGTGTTGCTTTGCTTGCTCTTCTTTTAGCTTAGCTTCTTTTTCTAATTTTTTCTTTTTACCAAAAAACAACATAATTGTATTATATCATAATTTACAATTAATTCAAAAGATTTTTTGTATTTTTATAAAAACAAAAACAGTCAATCCAAACTAGAAAGACTGCCTTTTTATACAATCAAATTAAACAACAATTATCTCAACAACAACTAAATTTGTTTATTTTACACAATATATTGTTAATATCAAACTTACAAACTCACACACTACGGCATTGCAACAAAATCAAATTTGGTATCATTCAACAAAAATGTGCTATTGTCAATACTATCATCATTGCGACAACAAATCCCTGTAATTGGCTGATTTTTGTCATCACTTCCTGCTCCATCAATAGCCAAAACCTCTTGTTCTTTTCCGTCTCTATCTTTTAGCATAGCTACAAAACCCCATTGAGACAAAGAAATAGGTTTATCACCAATCAATCCATCTCCCTCTCTTTTCAACTTTTCTACGATTGATTCAAAACTACCAAACTCCCCATACTCATACTCCAATTTATCAATACTTTTCAACATCAAAACATCTCCATCATTATTTGTTAAAGAGTACATATGAACAAATGGACCACTAGGATTGGTAGGCGGATCAACTGGACCAGTATTGTTTTGTACATATATAAGAAAATAATCTATTTTTGAGCTATTCTCATAAAAAACACTAACCGAAGCAGAACCAACATCCATTGCCTTAACTCTACCAAAGTTATTAACTGACAACACTTTTTCGTTATCACTTTTAAAAATTACTTTGTTATCATCAATATTTATAGGTAAAATTTCTACAACAAGATTCAACTCAGCACCTACAACAAGTGTATTGTCATTGCTTGAATTCATTATTTTAATACTATCAATAGGGTCTACAACATTATTTAATTTATTAAAAAAATACCACGACATCACCCCACCAATACACAACATAGCAACTATACACACAACTATTATCAAAAAGCTCTTATTAGAATGACTACTATGCAATGTGGCACTATCTCGCAACACACCGCTAGCACCATGAGAAATAGAACCACCAGTAACTAGTGGCACATTGCTCCCCCCTTGAGAAAGATATCCGCTAGTAGTTCGTGGAACATAACCTCCGACTTGCGTAGTATTTGTATCAACTCTCGATGTATGGATACCAACTTGAGTAGTATTCGCATCAACTCTTGGAAGTGACGAACTATCCCTATTATTTCTACCCTTATTATAGCGAGATAATTTATTGTTATTTAAATTTGCCATACTTTTCTCTACGATATTTGTACAATATACTACAACTATATTATTATAGAGTTTGGTATAAGTATACTATAAAGCTTACAAAAAGTAAACTAACTATGTACAAATTGTATATAGAAATATTTTACAATATGAATTTAGTTATTATTAAATCCGCTCGTTGTACGCTCTTATTGTCTACAATACAATGAATTTTCTCATTTTGTTTTTAAAGCTTATACCAATCTAATAACCTAAAACTAGCTTTATAAGGCAACCACATCTCTTGTTTTGCATTTGGTTGTATGATACCACCTGCATAACTATCTCTATCATATGGACTATATTCAAATACTACAAATATTCTAAAGTCATTAAAATTTGTTATATCATAAACATCATAATTATTTGTAGTTAAATACTCCACATGGTCAAATATTATTTGTGGTTGTTTTCCTTTTAATGATTTCTGTATTACCAACAACAATGTTATTGCCATTACTGCCGATACTAATACTGTTAATGGTATCAATATTTTCTTATCTGTTATTTTCACTGCTATTATCCTTATTTATCTATTGTTGTGATTGTATTACAATTAATTGTTGTGCTGTAAGACTTTCTCTTTTACATGATTTGCACCGTGTTGCAAATCATTATAAATGCTAATTTTATTTATTCCAATCATATCCAACTCTTCTATAATATCACTCTTACTATTAAAATCAATCAAGATATATTCACAAGGAGGAATCTTTTCTTCTAAGCCAACTATACAAAAAACGCCCTTTTGATCATTCAATCTTTCATTTTTAGTTTTATGAGACGCAGGCAAAAGCATAAAAGAACCCAATAAATCATCTGGCAAAGTATTGTATTCTAAAAAAGTATTCCGTTCTCTCCAAAATTCGTCATAAAATTTATCAAATATGTATCTTACAGAACTAGCTCTATTTTCTTCCACATACTGAATAAATTCTTTTATATTCTTTATATAATCTTCTCCTATCTTGTCAATATTTTCTTCACATTGTTTAGTTTTTATAACATATTTTTCGTCTTTATTATATTTCTTTGTTTTTTTATTTTCACTTAAAATTTCTATTTTACTTTCTCTATCTTTTTCTCTATCTTTTAAAAATTTTTCTTTATCTTCGTTAGTAAATTCCTTATCTTCAAATTTATACTCTTTCGGATTATCTTTGCATAATAAATTTTCTATATATTCTTTCATTTTAGTAGCATAATGATTAAAGTTTCCTATTGTCATTCTTTTTAAACTAGTATAATTATTGTTCCTAAAAAATCTATCTCTAAAAATATCTAATACTAAAAGAGTGTCCGTGTTAATCCTATAAGTCCAAAGATTTTTTAAGCTTTCATTATTACCACTATGTTCATATATATTGTTGTCACACAATCTTTTTAAAAGCATACAAAATTGTTTTATTATTTTTTGTTCTTCGCTACTTCTTTTTGCTAGACAAGACAACAATAATGCTCTATCACTTTGATATGACAAAATTTCTTCATCTTCAAATGATTTTGTATAAAACACTACTCCATTTCCTTCTTTAGGATTGCCTTGACAAGCAAAATATAATGCAACTAGTGGATTAGTAGTAAAATCAATCAATCTTGTAGGCCATCCATAATGTTGCATTTTTGCAAGCTTGTCAACCAAGCTGAGCTCCTCAAACTCATGTGGAAACATAGTAGTAGCTTTAAAGAAAATATCTTTCTCCTTTTCTTTAAACTTACCGTCATTCCTAAAAATGGAAGCTGTAATTCCATCCGAATAAAATTTATCCTGTCCACGAAAAAATATATTTTTTTTACTTATTTCTTTAACTTTTTTTAAATATTCTTCAATGGTTTTAATTCCTGATTTTTCTTTTTCTTTACTATTTTCCATAAATTAAAATAGAGTATATCATATATATATATATTGTCAATATTTATTCACAATATATTAATATACAATATTTACCAGTAAAATACAATATGAAAATAGTATAAGGAAAAACAATATACATATCTAAACACTTCTCTTTTTTATATCATTAATAACATCAATATAATACTATTTTTCAATAACATAATGTTGTGTGTAACTTCATCACCACAACATTAATACAAGACAAAAACAACATACATCAACACAAAACAAAAAGGATATATACTCAATTGAGTATATATCCTTTCGCATACATTAAAGATAGTCGTATTTGTACTTATACTTATCTACAAAATTA
>WRGC01000034.1 GCA_009787385.1 Bacillota bacterium | reverse complement strand
GATACTAGTATCATGGTATGATACTAGAAAAAATTTTACATAGAGATGTTATCCTGGGTAAGACATATTTTGTAGGATTTGGCTAGGTAAGTACCCTGAAAGAAGTAAAAAAATAATTTATTATTTTAGGGGGTAAAAGGATATGAGAAAGCAATCATATTCAAGAAAAGGTTTGAGCAAGTTGACTATGACAATAGTACTTGCTCTAGTATTAGTGATGTTGCTCACTACTATGTTGACTGCAAATTGGAGTGTTGAAACAAATGAGATGGTTAGTTTTGACAATCAAGTGCAGTTGAGTACAATCAAAGAAAATTTTTTAGATAATAGAGAACGCAGTGTATTAGAAAGAGATAGTACAAGTATTGATACCAACTCTATTCAAGCGTTGCTTTTGAAAGAAAATTTTGATTTTAATGCAATTACGGCAATCAAGGAGTTGAGTGATTTTAATGGGTACAATTATTTTGTAATAGAGTTTGGCAATGATGGATATTTGATATGTGACAATGAGTTCTTGTACATGATAGAGGCTACTCATGATGGGATGTCACCATATTTGGGCAAAACTGGAAATTTGTTGTATTTAGGACCTACGCATTATTATGAGATGAATATGCAACAAGGAGAGTTTTTGTTTAAGCACACTGTGCTAGACGAAAAAATTCAAACTCAGGATATAGGTTGGCTCAAACAAGCTAGTGCAACAATATCTCAACAAGCAATTTATACACAAGAAGTTGAAAGAGAAATAGGTAGACAAGGTATGGTCAGAGGTGGAGAAGAGTTGGCACGATTGAGATATCAATCACGAATTAGTGGTGACAATGCAAATTACAACTACAATAATGGTAAAAATGGTGGAAATTGTGCTTATGTAGCGGCGTCTATCATATGTGATTATTGGGCTGATACAAAGGGATATAGCAATCTAATGCTGGAAGATTGGGCTGGATATGGCGAAAAAAATTATGATAAAGAAAAAGGGATAAAAGTTGTAGAGACAATACAAGGATGGTTGCCAGGACCTTCAATAGGAATTGATGTAAAGGAAGCTATGAATACATGGAGCAAATATAGAGGGTACTCATTATCTGCTTTTATGTGGGTCAAACCACCTGAGACATCGGTATTTGATATTCTTTCTAAAGATAGACCTGTAATAATGGGTGGATGGTTGGCTAATCCTAGACCTGATCCTACAGAAAATGGAAAGGATGGAATGATTTTGCATGCAGTTACTGTGCATGGTATGAGAAGATGGAATAATACAATTTTTGGTATTCATATATCATATACTGATAATGTATATGAAGTAAATTTTGGGTGGTATCCTGATACAAATAAAGTAGATATTCGTGCAGGATTCTTAAATTTGGGTACTGAAAATGCTTTTGTAGTTGGTTTTTGAGAGGACTTATGAAGAGATTTGTTAAAGTGAAATTATCCAATTTTGTGACATTATTTTTTGTTTTGATGAGTATAGTGCTTGTATTATCTTCTTGTATTGTTGGTTTGCCGAGATACGGGGTGGGTTCTGGTTCGGTGCTAGATTATTATAGAGAGCATACTCTTAGTACAAAAGATTTTCCATTTGATGTGCAAATAACAACAGTTACAGATAGGGTTAGATTTATTAATTCAGAAGAAACAATGGAGAGTATGGTGGAAAAGTTTGATGAAGTTTCAAACATGTCTGCAAAAATAGTTGAGTGTGTGAAAACAGGATATCATGATGTTGTGAGAACTATTGTACTTCAGGTGCAACAATATGAGTTTAAGTATTATTTTGAGATATATCCTGATTCTAGTAATGTATACAATTATTTCATAGAAGCTAGTCAAGAATCTACTTATTTTTCTAATGTTGAATGTGACCATGATTCAATGATTTTTTTAGCTCCATCGTATGCAATACAACAAGTTGTATACTCAGATTATCGTGCCAATATAGCACTTAGTTGGAATAAATTTGTAGAGTTTTATACAAATACAGGTAGAGATAACTTTGAAATAGATTATCAAAACAAAATTATAATATTTGACTGTATTGGCTATCATCCTTTTCCTGCTGCTAAATTTGTTTATGTTCCTGGCAAAATCAATATACACTTTGAAGAAAATGAAAGAGATGGCAATCAAATATGGATTGATAGGGATTGGTAAATTTAGTTGTTGGAAAATGCTTGCGTAATTGCATATTAATGAAAGTTGCTAATAATATAATATCAATGTATTAGTTGATACAATACCACTGACAACAATTTGTTGTCAGTGGTATTGTAATTAAAATTGTACAACATAAAACTATATGACAACTTTAAATTAGATTGCAAAATTATCTAATTTGTGATATAATATTGTTAATTTAATTGGCAATTTATTACAAAATTTGGGGAGATAATATGGCAGACAAAGTCACCAAGAAATACGACCAGTCAAGTATAACTGTATTGGAGGGATTAGACCCTGTACGCAAACGACCAGGCATGTATATTGGTAGTACAGACGAGAGAGGATTGCATCACTTGATTGTAGAACTTGTAGATAACTCTGTAGACGAAGCGTTGGCGGGGCATTGTGATACTGTAGAAATAACCATAACCAAAGAGGGGGCAGTATCTGTAACGGACAATGGGAGAGGGATACCAGTAGGGTTGCACGCTAAGGAAAAAATTTCTACAGTAGAAGTTGTTCTTACCAAGTTGCATGCAGGTGGCAAGTTTGGTGATGGGGGCTACAAGGTGTCAGGTGGTTTGCATGGTGTGGGGTTGAGTGTAGTTAATGCACTCAGTGAATGGCTAGAAGTAGAAGTATGCCAAGACGGAAAATTATACAAACAAAAATACAACCGTGGTATTCCAATGCGTGTTCTTAGTGAAGTTGGTAGATGCAATAGGTCGGGGACCAAAATCACATTTTATCCTGATGGAGATATTTTTGAAACTGTTGAGTTTAGTTATGATACTATCCGTAGTAGATTGAGAGAAGTAGCGTACCTCAACAAGGGATTGACTGTAATTTTGCAAGACATGAGACCCAATAGAGAGAGACAAGAAACATTTGTTTTTGAAAATGGTATAATGGACTTTGTAGAATATCTCAATCGTACCAAGACTGCAATGTTTGAAAAACCTATCTATGTACACAAAAAGTACAAAGAGGGAGATGTAGAGATAGCATTGCAGTACAACGATGGATATAGCGAAATAGTGTATAGTTATGCTAATAATATCAACACCGAAGAGGGGGGGACTCATCTTACAGGGTTAAAAAATGCATTGACTAAAGTCATCAATGAGTATGCCCAAAAACAGAGTATACTCAAGGATAGCGAAAAACTTTCGGGTGATGATGTGCGAGAGGGTTTGACGGCAGTTGTCTCTGTAAAGCTAACTGATCCTCTCTTTGAGGGACAGACTAAAACCAAATTGGGCAACACAGAGATGCGTTCGGCAGTTGAAAAGTCTGTAATAGAGGGGTTGGGGACTTATTTAGAAGAAAATCCAAAAGATGCAAAAGAATTGGTTTTGAAAGGATTGACTGCACAAAGAGCAAGAGAAGCCGCTAAGTCAGCAAGAGAACTAACTCGTCGCAAAGGAGCTCTAGAATCTACTACTTTGCCAGGCAAGTTGTCTGATTGTACAGATAGAGATCCAACAGATACAGAAGTATATATTGTTGAGGGTGATAGTGCGGGTGGTACGGCAAAGCAGGGTAGAGATAGGCGTTTTCAAGCTATATTGCCATTGAGAGGTAAAATCTTAAATGTAGAAAAATCTAGATTGGGCAAAGTACTAGAAAATGCAGAAATCAAGGCAATGATAACGGCATTTGGTTGTGGAATAGGTGAAGACTTTGATGCAAACAAGCTTAGGTACAACAAAATAATTATAATGACAGATGCCGATGTAGACGGTAGTCACATACGCATATTATTGCTTACTTTCTTTTTTAGATACATGCGTCCATTGGTAGAAAAGGGACATGTTTATATTGCACAACCTCCACTTTATAAGGTTGCAAGAGGTAAGACAGTAGAGTATTGTTATAATGATAAGGAGCTAGAACAAAAGTTGGATCAAATGGGTAGAAAGGGTGTAGACATTCAACGCTACAAAGGTTTGGGCGAAATGAATGCTGAACAACTTTGGGGTACAACTATGAACCCTGCTAGCAGGACTTTGTTGCATGTTAATATGGATGATGCCTTTGAGGCAGATAGTATATTTAGTGTATTGATGGGAGAGTTGCCAGAACTTAGACGCAAGTTTATAGAAGACAATGCTAAGTTGGTAGTAGATTTGGATATATAAAAGTATGTCACTAATAGTAATACAAAATCTAAGTTTTGGTTATGGGGCAAATACAATATTTGAAAATCTAAATTGGTCATTTGATAGTAGATTTAAGATAGGTTTGATTGGACGCAATGGTCGTGGTAAGACAACTTTATTAAAGCTTTTGCAAGGTGAGTTGTCTTATAGTGGTAAAATTGTATCTAGTTTGCAGTTTTCATCTTTTCCTATACTTGTTAAAAACACTCATATTTTAGCTTTTGATTTAATAATAAGTCTATTGCCAAATGTATCTGATTGGCAAATATATAGAGAGTGCAACCTAATTGGATTGGATTTGGATTGTCTTTATAGGAAATACAGTACATTGAGTGGTGGAGAAACTACCAAGCTGGGACTTGTTGTTTTGTTTTTGCAAGAGAACAAGTTTTTGTTGATAGATGAGCCTACTGATAGTTTGGATTTTGAAAGTAGACAACTAGTTGCAGAGTATCTTAATTCAAAGTTAGGATTTATTTTAGTATCTCATGACCGTGATTTTTTGGATAATTGTGTAGACCATATATTGTCTATAAACAAAATGGATATAGATTTTCAATCAGGAAATTTTAGTAGTTGGCAATACAATAGACAACTTCTTGACAATCACATGTTATCTCAAAACCAAAAACTAGAGAAAGATATTGATAGATTGCAAGATGCTTCTAAACAAAAATCCGACTGGTCGCTAAAAGCAGAAAAAGCCAAAAAGGGTGCAGCTGATAGGGGTTTTATGGGTGCAAAAGCTGCAAGACAGATGAAAACTGCCAAAATTATTGAAAAACGAATGCAAAGTGCAATTGCAAAAAAGCAGTCTTTGCTCAACAATATTGAGAGATTTGATGATATAAATATTGAGTGTTTAGTTTCTTATAGTCCAATATTATTGCAATTAAAAAATATTGCAATAAAGTATCAAAGTAGAGAAATTTTGAGCAATTTTAATATAGAAATCAATCAAGGTGAACGCATATGTATTGTAGGAAAAAATGGTGTAGGCAAAAGTAGTTTGCTTAAGGTTATTGCAAATGATATAGAAAATATACAATTTGAAATAGTGGGACAAATTAATAGAGCTAATCAACTTAAAGTGTCTTATTTATCTCAAAATATGCATATGCTAAAGGGGAGTATTGCACAGTTAATCCAACATTACAACCTTGACTTGACAATATTCTTTACAATATTAGCAAAATTTGGAATAAACAAGTCTCACTTTGATGCAAATATTCAAGATATGTCATTAGGACAAAAAAAGAAAATAGGTTTGGCAAAAAGTTTGTGTACTCCAGCAAATCTCTATATATGGGATGAACCTCTCAACTATTTAGATATTATTTCTCGCATGCAAATAGAACAGTTTATAGTCAATTGTAGTCCCACCATTGTATTTGTAGAACATGATAAGGCTTTTTGTGATTTGGTATCAACCAAAACTATTCAACTATAGTTCATACTTTAGACATTTTTAGCTAAATTATTTGACAAAATTTATAATTTATTGTATAATTAGTATTGGGGAGTTGTATTGAGATGAAGTATACTAAGTTGAGTTTGGCATATCTCAAAGATAATTTTTTTATATATGCTATACTTTCATTGATACCAGCTATAGTGCTTGGAGTGTATACTAAGCCTTTTAATACTGCATTATTTTGGGTAAAATATAGTGATTATAAGATAGATAATTTTGGTGATATGTTGGCTTTAGTGCTAAATGCCAAGGCTTTCGTACAAGCATATCCATTTATTGTAGCTTTGTTGAGCGTATTGTTTTGTAGTAGTATGTTCTTTAATGTTATGGAGCAACATCTCAAAATAGGAAAACTCTCTCTAGCCAATCCATTGTTTGGTGTTAATTATACTGCAATACCTGTGTTTGTAACTGTGTTTGTCTTAGGTATAGTTGTGCTGTTGCTCAAAATTTTGGTAGCTAGTTTGTCTTATTTTGTACATGAGATGTTTTTTGATCCACAATCTATTGTTATATCAAATATAATAATTGCCATTATGTCAGTATCTTTGGTGTTTTTAATAATAGCATTGTTTTTGTCAATGTTGTTGTGGATACCAGGGATAATTATGAGTGGATACAAGTTTGTGGATATGGTTGTATATTGTTTGCGTCTCATTCAAGACAATTTTATGCAACTTTATAGTGGATTAGTATTTCCATTAATTTTTACAATGATAGTTTGTATAACTATATCTATGTTGACTTCATCAGTATCTATCATTGTATTTTCAAATATTATTATTTATTTGTTTTGGATAATGTATATTCAATCATACAGTATGTTGTCTTATTTTGATTTGACAAAAGTAGAACGAAATGACAAAGTTCTTAAAACATGATAAGTTGTCATGTGTTTTTGAATTGCTATTATTGTGTACAAAAGAATGTGTAGAAATAAATTGATTTAATTTTTATAAATATATATTTGTTTTATGATATTTAACAACACAATTAAAGTTTGTGGCAACAAAAGGGGTTTATTTTTGTCACTAATTGTTTATTTTAGTTTTGTGTGCTTGGTATTGGTAGCAATTGGGTTGCCCTATCTTTTGCACATCAAATATGAATTTGCAAATTATACATTATTTGAATATACCTCAACTAATGTACAAATTGTAGATACCATATTTAATAATAGAAATAATTTTTGGATTAAGTTTATTGATTTGTTTGCTGTAGATGGGACTTCATTTAGAGATGGTTTGATTTTTATGATACTGACAGTAATTGTGGTATATAGGTTTTTTTTGGGGTTGTACCAAATACCATTGGCAGAGTGTATAAATCACAAATTAAGTGCAAATGCTAATGTTGGCTTTTTTTCATCTTTTATTGCTAATATAAGATTGTCCATAAAATATACATTGATAAGGCTTGCATATAGTTTGTTTTTTGATTTTTTTATGATAGGTATTTTTGTTTTGTTGTTGTGGCTGTTTAGATTGTTGGATATATTGTACTTTGCTCCTGTAGTATTTGTAATAGTGTTCTTTTTGTTGTTGGCTTTTAGGCAAATGTTTGTGTGCTGTTGGTTGGGACATGTTGTAGTAGATGGAAAAAAACCACAATTATCATTTGAAAAATCTAGAAAACAGATTTTGAATCATTTTATCAAAATGTATTTTTTGTGCCTTGTAGCAAGTATAATTGTTGTGTTGCTCAATTTTAGTGTTGGTATGGTTACTTTTGGTTTTGGTTTAATATTGACAATCCCGTTGAGTATTTTATTATTTACTGTATTAGAATTGGTGATATACTACTCTATCTCAAATAAGCGTTATTATGTAGATAACAAGGTAGTGCAAACAATAGTTTAGAAATATTATATACTAGTTGTTCTACTGTTGTACGCCTAATAATTTTATGAGTTTTTTGGTATTGAAATATATAATTTAATTGTATTGTATGTGAGTTGTGAATACTTGACATATGTTAATTAATAGTATATTTGCACAAACTAATATCAATAATTGTATACCATTATTTTGCATAATTTCAATTTGTAGTTAGTTGTTTAATTGCAACTTTATGTTACCAATTATTGACAATGGTTATTTGCTATTATCAATTTACATTTTTGTAATAATAGACTATAATATTAGATGTATATATGTTAATAAATATCGTAATGTGTATATATTTATATTGGATTGAATTTAACCTATAGTAATGTATTAAAGAGTATTTATGCAATTGTTTAGGGGATGGTATGATGAGTAATTTTGACAATAGAAATGGATTTGGTGTTCCCATATCTCCATCATCTCAAAACATTGGAGGATACCATGATTATGGGATAGGGCAAGGGGGTGGATTTGACGAACAACAATCATCCAATAATACTCCTGTGGATTTGCGTATGGGAGGTGCAGGTCCTGCTAGTTATGGACAACAATCTGGGTATGGTGTGATTCCTCCTACCCCTACGCCTCCTATCCATCCTGGTATGCCTATAGGATTGCCAAATATGGGGAATGGAATACGCAACAACAACCCAATGATACCAAACAATCATGCTCCAGTTTCTCACAATAATCCAATGATGCCAAGCAATCATGCCCCAATGTTACCAAGCAGTCATACTCCAATGTCTCACAACAACATGGGTTTTGGTGGACGCATGCCAATAAACCCTAATAGTTTTAACAACTCTAATAATCACAACAATAATAGACACAATAACTATAGAGACATGTCCTCTAACGAAAGTGAGGGTTCGTCATTATATATGATTTTGGTAGGTATAATGGCTGTTTTTGGATTGGTTGGTGCTTTTGTATCTGGATTTTTTATAGGCTCTAGTTCTGCTAAGAATGCAAGTACAAATAATATAGAGTTGTCACACAACAATGCAATAGTAACTACGAATATAGGCAACTCATCTCATCACAAATCTTTGCAAGATTGCTTGAATGATTTTGGTATGAAATTAAATTGACACAATAAGGATATCTTGCAAATATAAATTGTAAGGTATCTTTGTATTGTGGATATTATCAAAAATTTTTGAATGATTTTTTGTTGCTTTTACTTTATAATTGACAAAATATATAAAATGAATTTATATCCCCAAAATATACTTGTAGATTTGTTTACAAATTGGAAAAATAATGGTATAATTTGTTTGTAGGGAAATATACATAATATTGGAGAAAGATAATGGTTTGTAATAATTGTGGTTTATTTAATCAAGATGACAATATATATTGCACTAAATGTGGAAGTAGGTTGTCTAAAGATAATAAAGATGTAGTTGTGGATACAGTATTTGAAGATATCCAAGCTGTTCAACTTAATGAAAATAGAGAGATTGACGATACAAAACAAACTTCTTCTATTGCTTCAATTGTTGAAAAAGATATACACAATGTATCTTGTCAAGAATGCAACACTAGCAATTCTGTTGGTTCGGTATATTGTACAAGCTGTGGTACAAAACTTAAAGGCGTAGTAGCATCTCAATCGCCAAAGCTAATATATTGCACCAAATGTGGACAATCCAACGACGAACGACAAACTTATTGCACCAAGTGTGGAATGAGAATGAAAAGTGATTCTCCAATTCAAACTCCGTCAAGTAATCAAAATACATCGTTATTTGCACAGTCTCAAAATGCATACGAAAATAGTAGAGGGCGTGGAATGGCAATTGCGGGAATGGTAATGGGTATCATTTCATCACTATGCTTTTTGACTACAATAGGGGCAATGGTTGTAGCGATAATTGCAATGATTTTTTCTATAATTGTGTTGACATCAGGAGTTAAAAATAAAAATACTAAGGGAATGGCAATAGCGGGTCTTATATGTTCTATTGTTGGATTTTTGTTGGCATTAATGATTGTAATTTTGACAGTTTTTAATAATAGTGGTTATTATTATATTTAAATTTCTTGTCCAAATAAATACTAGTTGCAAAGATATTTTTATAATTGAATATAGAGAATTTTAACAGTCAATTTACTCATAGTTAAAGTAGATTGACTGTTTTTTATTTTAGTGCTATAATAATGGAATGAACAATCATTATGATATTATAATAATCGGTGGAGGTCCTGGCGGACTAACTGCTGCTATATATGCCGCAAGAGCATCTAAGAAAGTATTAGTTATTGAAAATTCTATACTAGGTGGTGTGATGGCAAGTACTGAGAGAGTTGACAATTTCCCAGGATTTATTACTTCTACAGGTATGGACTTAGCTCTTAAGATGGAAGAGCAAGCATTGGCTAGTGGGGCAAAGATAGAGTATGCCACTGTCTCTAAACTTGACTGTGATAAAAAGACTATAGAGTTGGATGATGGTACAGTACTGACTGCAAATTTTATAATTGTAGCAACTGGTGCGGGTAGCAAAAAACTTGGAATTGGCAGAGAGGACGAACTTACAGGTAGTGGAATTTCTTATTGTGCCACTTGTGATGGAGCATTTTTTAAAGATATGCCAGTAGCAATTGTGGGTGGTACAGTGCATACTACTACAGATGCAATATACTTAGAGCCAATAGTGAGTGAGCTAACAATAATTGTTCCTATAGACAAAATGAGAGGGTTGCCTGACCAAATCAAACTTTTGCAAAATTCTCCTAAAGTCAAAATAATATATAATGCAAGAGTAACAAGTGTTGGTACTACCAAAAAAGGAATGAGAGATGTTGTAAATAGTTTTTTGGCAGTAGACAACAATGGCAAAGAATATAAAAGTGACATACAATCTTTGTTTGTAGCTTTGGGTACGATGCCTAATAGTCATCTTGTATTTGGTCAAGTAGATACAGACAAATCAGGTGCAATTATTACTGACAACAAAATGCGTACTAACAAAGATGGCATATTTGCAATTGGCGATGTGAGAGCTGACAGTATTAAGCAAATAGTTATTTCTTGCAGTGATGGTGCTACTGCAGTTTGTACTATTTTAGGTAGCGTAGTCTATTCAAAAAAATAGTTAGTCGGGATTGCATATATTTATTTGCTATAAATATATAAGCAATAATATTGCATAGATATCTAGTTAAGAATATATTGCAATAATAGCTAATTATAAAAAATAAAAAATTTTTTATAATTAATTTTGATATAAGCTATAAAAAACAGTCGTTAAAGGCTGTTTTTTGTTTTGTGTGGTAAAGGGTTTTGACTATATTTGCAAATTAAAAGCTGTACCAATTAGAGTTGTTGTTGACAAGCTGTTGAAATAAATATATACTCAATTTAATATTAGGAGATTTTATGAATGATAATACTACTACAATATCACAATTAGCTAAGTCTGTATACGACTTTGTGATGGAACGAGATTGGCATGTTTTTCATACTGCAAAGGATATTGCTATGGATATTTCTGTAGAAGCAAATGAGTTGTTAGAAATATTTTTGTGGCAACCAGAAAGCAATCAAGCTGAATTGCTAAACAATCCAGTAAAGTTGGAACACATAAAAGATGAGTTAGCAGATGTTTTGGTTGGAATACTTGATTTTGCTACAACATACAATATAGATTTGACTACTGTTCTCAATAATAAGCTCAAAAAAAATGCTATAAAATACCCTATTGAAAAAGCTAAAGGGAATAATAAAAAATATAATGAATTTTAGTGTATTGAATTATGTAAGAGTATAGCTTTTGATGCATATACTTTGTTGTATATTGATAAATTGTAATAGATATTGCAAATTAGATGATATTATGTGTCTTCATCCAACAATTGCTCATGCAACCAAAAATATGTTCTTGCTGCTTTTTCTGTCCAACGACTGTAAGCTAGTTTGGCGGAAACATCTGTTGGAGCATTGATTTTGATTTCTAGTGTTGTTTGCACGGGATCTACTATCTTGAGTATTACAGTAAAAGTTCCATCTGGATTTTTGGAGTAATGCCTATAGTATTCTTGATTGCGTCTTAGAGCCATTCTATTTTGCTTGATATATTCGGATATCTCTACTTGCAAGCTACTAGGTATTTTGTTGTAGAAATGTGATACGCACATTCTACCATTGGGAGTTATGGAATAATATACGCTTGTATCTTGTACTGAGCGGTACAAAAAATTGCTTTCTACAAGGTCACTCAAAGAAATTTGAAAATCCAAAAACGACAACCACTCATTGCTACTAGTGACAAGGTCAATGAGTGTAGTATCTGTCACAGGCATGTCTAACTTGTCAAATATAAACAATAATATTAATTTATTTGTAGTGTCTTTTTCTTGCATATAATTGTAGTGTCAATTATTTGTGAGCTTGTATTAGCTTTAAACTGTATAAATGTTCAAACAAGTATATATCTATAATATAAATTTGCAACTAATTATTTTTATAATTTCAGTGAGTATAGATTACATTATTTTTTGTTTTTTTGCAAGCTTTTTTATAGACCTTTTGTCGCTTATTACTGCACTTATTCCCAGTAGATCTAATATCATTATTAGTCCAACAAAAAATGCTACACTAATAGCACCAGTTGCAGCTAAGCGTAAAAATGTCCAAATACCACCTGACTGCAATTTTTCTAACATTGAGTATATATTTTGTGTAAATGCTAAAGTTGGAATAATCAAAAGTAAGCATATTATAAATGGTGCAATAAATGTGAGTTTAATTTTTGTTTTTCTTTGGATTGCTACAATATCTAGAATAGTAGACAATGTCAACGAAACCCCCAAAGCTATACTAAATACTTGCAAACTAAATCCATTGATAAAACTAAACATTATTCCAAACATTACTGCACTTCCAATTAGATAGTTTACAAAGCCTCTAGTTTCTAATTCTAAAGCATTTAGCATGCTAGATGTTATGCTTTCTAGAGCAATTGGTATGAGTATCCATGCACTGTATTGCAAAAATTCACCCGAAGTGGAATTGTTGTTAAATAAAAATAGACCAGCTTCATGCCCTATAACATAAAAAGCCGCAACAAATGAACATGCAATCAATGCACTAACCTTAATAGCACTGTTGATTTGTAGTGACAATTCTTTGCTTTTTATGTTGAGTTGACTTAGTGTTGGTATCATTATATATGCTAATGAACCTACAATTGTATTGGGTACAAACAACAATGGCAGTGCTAACCCTACGCTAGCTCCAAGCATAGCCATAGCTTCTTGTGTTTCCATACCTTGTATTGTAAAAAAGAATGGTATAGCTAGAGATATCAACATAAATACTATGCTATTGGATATTCTAGTTGCTGTTATTGGTATACCTGTCATTAGCAATGGCTTGAAGTGATGTTTTGGATTTGCAATTTTTCCACCTTTTTTGTAATAAAATATTATACATATAATAGCTGTTAGTATTGTAGCAAGCGAAAAAGTCCATGCTGTGATATACAATTTGTTTTGATCTAATAGTAAGACAAATAGTATACAAAAACCAATTCTTAGAGTTTGTTCTACAATCTCTAAAATGCTAGTAGTAGTATAAAGTTTTCTTCCCCACAAAGCACTACGAATAGGACTAGAAAAGCCAAGAGCTATAAGTGCAGGCAACACCATCAAAAACACATTGAAAGCTTCGGCATCACCAAATAATGGGCGTAAATAGCCTCCAAACAATCCAAACACACCAAACATAGCTAGACTAAATAATACACTTATAGCAATGCATGCACTTACAGACTTGCTTTCTTGCAACAAAGCTTGTTGCTTATCCAATTGTGCATGGTACTGTGCAGTTTGTTTTGATATAGCTAAAGGCAAACCTGTGCAAGTGACAGATACCAAAACAAAAAATATAGATGTTGCAACTTGATAAATTCCAAGATTGGCAACTCCAATATAATTAGCTAAAAATGTTTTAAAATAAAATGAAAGCAATCTAGACAATATTGCAAAAGATGATACCGTAATAACAGATTTTAGAAGATGTCGCATATATTATAATATTGTACAAGCTTGTTTTATATGCTTGTACAATATTATATCAAAAACTACCTATTGTATATTTTAGTGGTCTTTGTCAAGTGTTGGGTATATATAAAAGAGATGGTGCAATAAAATAATTGTCAAAAATTGTAAGGAATGGAATAGTAGAGAAATGGGAAAAGAATGTGTAGGATGCAAGAAGAGCGAAGTAATAAAGTATGGGTATAGGTTAGGGAAACAATGTTATAGATGCAAGGGATGTGGATATCAATATACAAGTAGAAGGGCAGAGCAGATGATATGATAAAGCGTATAGCGGTAATATTGTACTGTTCGTGACTAAGTTTTAGGACGATAGGAGTATTGTTGGGATATACAAATCCAACTATATTGTTGTGGGTAAGAGAGTTTGCAAAAGAACATTATCATAAGCCAGTACCAAAGGGAGAACTTGTATTGGAATTAGATAAGATGTGGCATTATATTGGTAAAAAAACGGAAGTTGTGGATATGGAAAGCGTATAGCGGGACAACTAAACAACTTATTGACTGGGAGCTTGGTAAAAGAGATACCACA
Source organism: Bacillota bacterium (assembly GCA_009787385.1). Taxonomy (GTDB): domain Bacteria; phylum Bacillota; class Clostridia; order Christensenellales; family Pumilibacteraceae; genus WRGC01. The sequence continues at coordinate 401 of WRGC01000034.1, read as the reverse complement.
ACTTTTGAAAGATTGTATAATAGATTAAAACAACTTAATGTAAAAATCTACTATACAGATACTTGGGATAGCTATGCAGAGTTAATTAACCCACAACAATTGCTACAAACAAAAACACAAACTTGGGGAATTGAAAATAATAACGGTAGACAAAGACATTGGTTCGCTAGATTTAGACGCCGTACTTGTGTTGTTTCTCGCTCTATACTCATGGTTGACCTTACTCTATTCCTTTTCTCTTTCTTCCATTCTAACAATACTTTTAATTCTATTCATAACATTATTATATAGCACCGTACAAATTCTATATTAGGCAATTGGATATTCTAGTTGGGATTATTGGTGTTGCAATATGTTTTGCAATATAGAATTGAATATAGAATTGACTTGAGTATTTGGGA
>WRGC01000033.1 GCA_009787385.1 Bacillota bacterium | reverse complement strand
GTTCCCACATGCTCCGCTTGCATCACAAAACTCACTACTAGCAACATCATCACTAATATTCCTAATATCCCTACCTTCCTTGTATTAACTACTCTCTTCTTGTTCTTATTTGCCATTTTCTTATATCCTTTATTAAATAGGTATAACCCTTATAAATTACAATTATATTCATAGGAATTATAACATATAAGCACATAATTCACAATAACACTGCAAAATATTTTATATGTAAATTTATAAAAATAAATTGTATTACTTAACATTATACAATATAATTTTTAATCTAATTGTTTGTTTATATCATAATTATTAATAATAACAAAACCACAGATTATATTAATAATAACCTGTGGTTTTGTGTAAATAATTAGTAAATTTATTTATTATATAATTTGTCTACATCATAAATAGATATATATTGACAATATCTATTTAGTACCCATTCCTAACATAATTGGCAATATATTAAATAATCCCCAAATACCTGCAATAACCGCAACACCCAATCCAATCAAAAAGAATAGTTTGCCTGTATCAAAAGGCAACTTACCTGTGATTTTGCCCGAAAAACCATTGACAAAATAATTGTAGTCATTTTGATTGTAACTACAATGCCCCACATATATAGGCAACAATACATAATTGTATCCTATATTGTAGCATTGTGTATCTACATGAAATTTACCAACTACATCAAAATCATACATACGATGCAAACTTCTAATTATGCGTTTTTTGGTCTCAGTATATATTATATCTTTAGCATCTTCCCAACAACTAAGTCCATCTTTGTGATAGTGATTGGCTCTAAAACCATGCAAATAGTTATCATTGTAGTTTTGAGCTTGTTCTACATTAAATGGCGATAGCTTGTTCATCACATGCTGTTCTACTTGATTGCTAGCATGTATAACTATATTGTCATATCTATCATAGTGTGGACCACTAACTCTAAACCACCTAGTACGAACTTCTGTACGCCTATTTTTGCCACTACCTACTACAACAGTATAATGTTTTCCCAAACTACCCTTGTAACTACTAAAAGTATTGCTATCAAATACAAAAGCAGGGTTATAAACTCCTCTCAATTGCTCAGGAGAAAAACTATTTTTAAATTTTTTAGGAGCAAAAAATTTTCGTTTTATCCAATTTTCTACTCTTTGACTAGCTGTCTTTTTGTCTATAATGAATGGCAAAACAGAATCAGGTTTGACACCAGACAAACTATCTAAAGAAACTACGCTAGTAGAGTGACAATAGCTACATTCCTTGGCAATTTCTGTCTTTGAAACTATCTCTACCGCACCACAGTTGTCACATTTGTACACACTAGTATCATTGTCCCATTGTGCATGATTGCGTGCCAAATTTTCTATACTAATATTCTCTGTAGAACGAGACTTATCAAAATCAACTTCTGCCCCACAGTACTCACACTTGAGCATTTGTGAACTTGGATCAAACTGTATATTAGCCCCACAGCTAACACATTTAGCAATAGTAATATCTTGATCAGACAAAGCTTCTGTGGTATCTTGATTTAGATCATCTATGTTCATATTTTTTGCTATTAAAGTATTAAGAAATAAATATCAATGACACTTCTATTATAGATTTTTATATAAGAAAAACAAAATTATAAACTTAAGTTAAAATTATTCTTGGTTACTAGTATTAGCACCACACTCTATACAAAACTTAGCACCTATAGCCACATCAGCATTGCATTTAGGACATTTTGACTGCATACCGTGTCCACAATTACTACAAAATTTAGTACCTGTAGGCAAAGTTGCTTTACAATTTGGACAAGCTATACCATTAGGTGTACCACAACTTTGACAAAATTTGGCATCAGATTTGATTGTTGCCTTGCAATTTTGGCACAATACAGTATTTTCACCTTGCATATTTTGAGCATTCTTTGGAGCTTGTGCCGAAAAATTGTTGCCAAACAAATTTCCCATACCCATTCCCATTCCCATGCCCATGCCTGCACCCATAACAGTTCCACCCACTCCAGGATTTTTTGCTGCTGATTTGAGTGCTTCTGCTGCTGCCATTTGTTGCACTACATCTACATTACCTCTTATCATACCCATACTAGCATTTGTATCCAACATTTTCTCTAACTCTGCCGGTAATGAAAAGTTTTCTACATTAAACTTGACAAGTTGCAAGCCCATTTGCTTGAATGTAGGTTGCAATTCTTGAACTACTACATTGCCTATTTCACCAAGATTTGCTGCAATTTCCAATATAGGTACACCAGACTTACCCAAAGTTTTGGTCATATCTGTCACAATAAGACTACGCAAATGCGATACTATATCATCAGTCTTATAAGTACTGCCCGCACCGCTAAGTTCCTGCATAAATACATAAGCATCATCTACCCTAAAAGTAAATGCCCCAAAACCTCTCACTCTAATTGCACCATAATCTTTATCTTTAAGTATAATTGGATTGGGTGTACCCCACTTTAAATCTACAAACTGAGTTGTCCTAACAAAGTACACATCGCTCTTAAATGGCTTTTCAAAACCATACTTCCATGACAAAATTCTAGTCAATACAGGGATACTACTAGTATCCAACTTATAAGAACCTGGCAAAAAGACATCTGCCATTTTGCCTCTATCTGCAAATATGGCAACTTGCCCATCTCTCACCGTTAGTACACTACCCTTATTGATAGTGTTTTTGCTAAAATCCATTTTGTGTACTATAGTATTGCGGTCATTATCCAACCACTCTATTACTTTTAAAAATCCCATAAATTTGCTCCATAATAACTTTAATTGTTAAATTAAATTGACAACTAACTAAACCTACAACACTAAATCATTATCTACTAATGAATTTCTGCACCAAATGGCATCAAAGCCAACTTTGCATATTTGAATAATTGCAAACCGAATGGTATACCTACTATTGTGATACATATCAATATGCCACCAATCAAAAATCCAATTGCTGTGTACCAACCAAACAATATCAACCAAATAACATTGGCAATAATATGCCTAGAAGGATTTGAATCAACATGTCGCCCAAATGGTGCAAGCGACAAACTCGCAAACTTAAATGACTGCAATCCAAAAGGTATTCCAATTATCGTAATACACCAAATTATACCTGCAATAAAATAAGCTAAAGCTACAAATAATCCACCAAATATTAGCCAAATAACATTCATCAATAAATTTAACACAAATATCCCCCTTTTAATAAAAACAAAAAATTAACTATCAACCCAAACAAATCACACTATAAAGTTAATAATTTTATCAATTACAAATATCTCTTTTTTGATGCTTGTCAATTGACTACTCAATGTGCTTGCCATAACTTTTGCTCTTACTTGTGTCTGAGTGCTACCTATCTCTACACTAACTCTACCCCGTACCTTGCCATTGATTTGAACAGGTATATCTATCATGTTAGAGATACTCTCTCCATGATTGGGTTGTGGCCATTCTGTATTAGAAAGTTGACCATCACAACCACAAATTTGCCAAAGCTCTTCAGTTATGTGAGGTGCAAATGGATATAGCAATTTAAGCAAATCACAATATTGTATTTTCGTTATCCCACTTTGATAAGCTTCATTGACTAAAGTCATCAATTTAGAAATAGCTGTATTGTATTTCAAATTTTCTATATCTTGAGTTACCCCTGCTATTGTAGCATTGATTGATATGCTTCCACTACCCAATTTATCTTTGAGTGCATACACTCTACTCACAAATCTAACACAACCCACAATACTACTAGATGACCATGGTGCGGGTTTTTCGTAATCACCTATAAACATTACAAACAATCTCAACACATCTGCACCATATTGAGCAATTATACTGTCAGGGCTAACTACATTACCTCTAGACTTTGACATCTTTTCACCATCTTCACCCAATATCAATCCCTGTGCTGTCCGCTTTGCATATGGTTCTGCATATTTTACAACGCCAATTTCATGCAAAAAAAGATTGTAAAATCTACTATAAATAAGATGTCTTGTAACATGCTCCATACCACCATTGTACCAATCTACTTGCCCCCATTTGTCATAAGCTTGAGAATCAACCAAAGACTTGTCACAATTTGGAGACATATAACGCAAAAAATACCAACTAGACCCTGCCCACTGTGGCATAGTATCTGTCTCTCTCTTAGCTTTGCCACCACACTTAGGACAAGTTGTATTTACCCATTCATGCAACTTTGCCAAAGGAGACTGTCCATCTTCGGGTGGAATAATATCATCTATATATGGCAATTTCAAAGGCAATTGTTGTATAGGCAACGCAACATGTCCGCATTTTGGACACTCTACAATTGGTATAGGTTCACCCCAATAGCGTTGACGATTGAACGCCCAATCCTTAAGCTTATAATCTACCTTTGCAAACCCAATATTATTACTTACTGCAAAATCTATTACTGCCTTTTTGGCATTTTCTACAGTCATTCCATTCAAAAAATTAGAATTGATAATAATACCATTCTCTATATCATCAAAAGCTGCTTGTGACAAATCAACTCCATCACCATCTACAACCTGTACACACTCCAAATTGTAAGCCTTAGCAAAATCCCAATCACGCTTGTCATGTGCAGGCACTCCCATAATAGCACCTGTACCATATGACATCATAACATAATCAGCTACAACTATAGGTACTTGTTGATTGGTAATTAGATTGACAGCCTTTATACCTTGCAAAACTACTCCCGTCTTGACTTGCGTCCCACTAATCCGTTCAAATTCGGTCTTAAGTTTGCATTGCTTGATATATTCTTCTATCTCCTTAATATTACTAGCATATTGCTTAAGAGTCTGAACCAAAGGATGTTCGGGTGCTAATACACAAAATGTCACTCCAAATATAGTATCCGGTCTAGTAGTATAAACTGCAAACTTGTTTCCTAATACGCTAAAGTCCAATTGCAACCCTTCGCTTTTTCCAATCCAATTGATTTGCTCTTGTTTGATACGAGAATTGCAATCCAACTGTTCCAATCCTTGCAACAATTTTTCTGCATAATTACGAATTTTGAGAAACCAAACTTGCTTTTCTTTTTGGACTGTAATACTACCACATCTATCACACTTACCACCTTGACAATCTTCATTAGCCAACACCACTTTGCACGATTCACAAAAGTTGACTGTAGTATTGGATTTGTATGCCAATCCTTTTTCAAACATTTGTACAAATATCCACTGTGTCCACTTATAATAATCTGCCTGAGTAGTATCTACTTGTCTACCATAGTCAAACAAAAAACCTGCCGATTTGATTTGACGCAAAAAATTGGCAATATTTTGATCAGTTACGACTCGTGGATGTTGCTTAGTTTTGAGTGCAAAATTTTCGGTTGGCAACCCAAAAGCGTCCCAACCTATTGGAAACAACACATCAAACCCCTGCAATCTTTTCATTCTAGTCAATACTTCTAGTCCACAAAAAGCACGCATATGCCCTACATGCAACCCATCTCCACTAGGATAAGGGAACTCAACCAATGCATAGTACTTTGGCTTTTTGTTGTTTTCGTTGTTAACATGCCCCAATGCTTGCTCTTGCCAAATATCCTGCCACTTTTTCTCAATTGTCTTAAAGTCAAAACTTGCCATTGTATGCAATATTATATACTATTTTTTACAATTTGTCAATGTTATTTTTATCATCTCAAATGCTGTCATTGAATATTAATATTTGTTTGTCAAAATAAAAAACACAAAACTAATTAACATAACAAATAATACACAACTGTGGATAACTTTGTGGATAAGTGCATAACTTAGTTTACATTAATGTCTATTTTAACAACAAAATATTAACTATATCACAACAATCAATATGCATTTATTGATTTATAATAATTTGGTCGCAAAATACTATTCTACTCTAATTTATTATTCCACAAAAAAAGGCTAATAGTCAAATACATAACAATTAGCCTTAGATAGATATTGAAATTTATTAAGCTCAAGAACTATACATAATAGTACAACATGCAATATATCAAAGTCAAAACAGATATAAGAAATATAATAACCATTATTATAAGATTGACTTTAGCCCCTTTGTACACTGGAGAATGTTTGTTGATACCACCCAAAACTATAGTAAGACATTTTATTATAGCAATTAAGCTGGCCACAATATATATCACTATTGCAACAGTCATTACAGTTTGGTTAGTATTTAATCCTACTATTATAAGTATTGATGCAACAACCATCAAAAAATCTGCAAATTGTTTTAAGCCAAAGGGTGTAAGATATCTTATCAACAAATTTTGTTTTTTTGCTACTGCCATTTTTTGTTTTATCCTCAATTAATTTTATAATTTTATTGATAGTACTATAGTGACTTAAATATATTAACAAACTCTATAACCAAAAATACTACTACAATAATACAAGCAATAATATATGCTATTTGCCAACCTTGTTTTTTGAACTTTTTAATTCGTTCAAAAGATGCTATCAAAGCCAATGTAGTTGCTATAGTCAAAGATATTTGGCGTAATATTTGTAAAAAATTAGGATTCCAATTAAATATTCCAAACAATGCTGACAATGTGATACTAATAGCAAGTATAAATACTACAACTACAGCAACATGTGCTATTGTGATTTTTTTGCTTCCTTCTGACATACTTTCTCCTGAGATTATTATATCCAAACCTCACAACTTTTAGCATTTTAATAATATTGAGTAGATACATTCTAAACTATTTTACAATATTTGTCAAGTATTTTAACATATCATCAACTATTAACTCTACCCAAAATTGCGTAGCAAAACTATAAAATCAACAAAAGTAACTTATTGCATTCATAATAAATTACAAAGATTTTATAAAATATGTTTGAACTAATTATTGATAATTATTATCTGCTCAAATATACAAACCACATAATATACAACAAACACAAATGGCAACTTATTTTATTAAAAAATTTAGCTAATAAATATTGATATAGCATTACAATACTACTCTTACTATCCTTCAACTTTTGTAGTTTCACCTACGACCTTATCTACAAACAAAACCCCATTGAGATGGTCATACTCATGTTGTATTACTCTAGCTAACAAACCATCTGCATCTAAGTCAAACTCTTTTCCATTTCTATCTTGAGCAACAACTTTAATTTTGCTAGGTCTCTCAACATTGCCTTTGACACCCAATATACTAAGACAACCCTCTTCAAATATCTCACTTCCACTATATTCTACAATCCTTGGATTGACAAACTCATAGTATTTTTCTAAGTCTAAACTAATTACAAAAACTCTTTTCAATATACCAACTTGATTAGCAGCCAAACCTATGCCATCGGCATCTATCATTGTCTCAATCATATCATCTATCAACATGTGTAATCTATCATCAAAATCAGATACTTCTTTAGCTACAGTACGCAATACTGCTTCTCCTAATTGCACTATATTTCTTATTGCCATTTTATTTTCCTCTTTAATCTCAATGTCATATTAAAATATTTATATATTTTCAACTCAAATTTCCTGGATTTATCTCTACAAAAATTTTACACTTGTCATTAGTACTTGCTTTAGCTATTCCAAATATTTGAGATAGTATACTAATAGAATACTGAGGCAATACTCTCATTAAAGCTTGCATACGATGCTTGTTTTGAATGCGATTGACAGGACTACGCATACATGCCAAGTAAATAAACGGAGAATGCTTCTCATCTATCTTTTTATCAAACTCATTTCGTATAGCTACAATATTGTCAAATATTGACTTTAGAGTTTGTTGAGCAAGTTCTTGTATTTCACTTGATACCAATACCCTAATTATAGTACTAAAAGGTGGATATTTGGTTACTTCTCTCAAGTTGCATTCCTTGTCAAAAAAGCCCGCATAATCTCCTTTTATAGCAAATCTATATGCATAATGATTGGGTGTATAAGTTTGCAACACTACACTACCCTCTTTGTCTACTCTACCCGCTCTACCCGCCACTTGTGTCACCAACTGATATGTGCGTTCACATGCTCTATAGTCTGCAAAGTGCAAGCTCATATCCGCATCAATTATACCTACAAAAGTAACTGATGCAAAGTCATGCCCCTTAGCAATCATCTGCGTACCTACAAGTATTCTAGAATCACCATTACTAAATTCGTTAAGTATGTTCAAGTGACTATCCTTGCCTTGAGTTGTATCATTGTCCATTCTCAAAACTTTGATAGCAGGAAAATGTTCATTAAGTTTTTCTACAATTTGCTCTGTACCAACATAACCTCTCCTAATATGTTCTGACTTGCAAGATGGACAATGAGTAAGTGTTGCAAAGCGATTGTTGCAAAAATGACACTTTAGTACATTGTCTTGTTTATGATAAACCAAACTTACATCACAATCAGTACACTTAGCAACCAACCCACATGCCCTACATATAACATAACTAGAATAACCACGACGATTGAGAAAAAGCATTGCCTTGTCACCATCTCTTGACATACATTCATACAAAGACTGCAACATGGATTGACTAAATGGACTATCATTGCCACGATAAATCTCTTTTTTCATATCCACAATTTCTATCTTGGGTAATGGCTTAAAATTGACCCTATTAGGCATTTCAACCAATTTGTAAATACCTATCTTTGTATTGTAATATGTCTCAATACTGGGTGTAGCACTTCCAAGGACAACCACACAATTATTGTACTTAGCTCTAAACTGTGCTATATCTTTTGTATTGTATCTAGGATTTGACTCAGACTGATAGCTATTGTCATGTTCTTCATCAATTATTATTATTCCTATATTACTAAGTGGAGCAAAAATAGCACTTCTAGCACCCAATGCTACTGTAGCTTGCCCCGTCAACAATCTTTGCCACTCATCAAATCTCTCACCCGCTGACAATCCGCTATGCAACATCGCAACAAGACTACCAAATCTAGACCTAAATATTCTCAATGTTTGTGGTGTAAGACCAATCTCAGGAACTAAAACTATAGCTGTTTTTTGCAACTTCAACACGCTATCTATTAGATGCATATATACTTCAGTCTTGCCACTACCTGTGACACCATGCAATACAACTGTGTTTATATCATTATTATCAACGGCTTGCTCATTGTACCCAATAATAGAATTTACAGCATTCTGTTGCATTGGCGTAAGTGCAATATCCTTATCACCTTGCAACATCTCTTTGTATGGTGTTCTAACTACTTTTTGTATAGTCTTAACAAATATCTCTCTCTTAACTAGATTATTAATACTTGATACTGAATATTCCTTTGACAATTCTGCAAGAGGAACACTACCTACATTACACAAATGTTCAAAAACATCTAGCTGATTTTGAGAAGACTTCTTTATGAGTTTATCTATATCATTAATAGAATAAATAGGATTGAGTGAAATTACAATCCTATCTAATTGCTTTATTCTTCCACCACGCATTTGAGCAGGAATAAAAAGTCTCAAGACATCTACTATTTTTAGCCCTAAAGCTGACACCATATAGTCTTTGAGTTGCAATAATTCGTGAGAAATACTAGGCAATTCATCTAAGATTTTTACAATACTCTTCAATTTGTTGACAGGCACAGTAGTTCTGTCACTCAAACCAATTACATAACCTTCTACTTGTCTTGCTCCAAAAGGCACTACAACCCTATGCCCAATTAGACAACCCTCAATACTTACATAATCAAACACCCTATCTATCTCGCTAGCACTGACATCTACAATTACTTGAGCATATTTTGATGGATTGTATAATTGGTCTTGCATAAATTATTAATTGTATATTAATATAACTAAGATATAATATATGAATAAAAATCAATTAAGGTATAATTTTATTAATACACATCTCACAAAAATATTGATTTTGTCTCTCAAATTAGAGTGTACAACTAGCTATTATTAACAATAAAATACAAACAATCAAAAAAATATTCGTTATTATTTTTTTGATGCACAAAAAATAAAAAAGCTCTTGGGGGCGAAATTCCCCCAAATCCACGAACGCCTTAAAGTTGATTTTATTTAAATTGTTTCTTATTTCAATCTTAATGCACTCATTTATACATTCCTTTTTAAGTATAACTAACCAAAATATCCAATATTCTATCTGCCACATCAATCTTTGGCAAACATGGAAGTTCAATCTCATTTTCTCTGCTTATTATTGTCACAATATTTGTATCTACATTAAAACCCGCACCTTTTTGCGTTATATCATTGGCAACAACCAAGTCAGCATTTTTGAGCATTAGTTTTATTCTTGCATTTTCAAGCAAGTTTTGTGATTCAGCACTAAAAATTACTAGTTTTTGATGTGACATCTTGGATTGTCCAACTGCCTTAGCTATGTCTATTGTCTTTTTAAAAGACAATACAATTTCGGGTGATTTTATCTTTTGGTCACTATAGTTTATAGCTTCATAATCAGCAGGGGCTGCTGCCATAATAAAGTAATCTACATTCAATATTTGTGCCATTACAGCATCATGCATTTCTCTACTAGTTTCTGCCTTAATATGATAATAGTGTTTGGGTATTGGTAGACTTATATTGCCTGCAACCAATATTACATTGCCACCCCTCTTGTACACTCTCTCAGCCAAAGCCAAACCCATCTTGCCACTACTATGATTGCTAATATACCTTACAGGATCTATATTTTGTATTGTAGCTCCAGCAGTAATCAAAACTGTTTTATTCTTGAGATCTTTTTTGACTATATCATCACATTGCATAGATTCGTATGATGGACTAAAGTCATTATTATACAACTCTTCTTGTTCATGAGAAATGAGGTTAAAATTTTTTTTTTCTTTATTACTTAGTGTTTTATCTATATTCAACGAATCATTTTTCAATATATCTAAATCTTGATTAAAACCTGATGAATTATCCAATTTTGTTGTCAAATTCAAACAATCCAACACTGACTGTACAATGACATCAACTGGAGCAAGCTTTCCTATACCTACATCACCACAAGCAAGCACCCCACTCTGTGGCAATACAAATCTATATCCCAAATTTATCAACTTGTCTTGATTTTGTTGATAAATTGAATTGTTGTACATCTGTGTATTCATAGCAGGAGCTATCACAATTGGACACGATGATGCCAAAATAGTTGTAGTCAACAAATTATCTGCAAAACCACAAGCTATCTTGCCTACGGTATTAGCGGTAGCTGGTACAACCAACACAACATTTGCCCACCTAGCCAAATCTATATGCACAGTAGCATTATCAAAAGGTTGCAACCAAACCTTGTTGTGACTAAGCGTCTCAAACGAAAGTGGAGTCACAAACTTTGTAGCATTTTCAGTCATAACAACTTTTACACTACACCCGTACTTTGTGAGCAAACTTACAATGTCGCATGCCTTATAAGCAGCAATTCCACCACTAACACATACTAGTATGTTTCTATTTTTCATAATAAGTTGTAATGAACAAAATTTTGTGTCGTAATACAATCAAAACACACAAACAACAAAATAATTGTTAGCTATAGAATTGTCTCAAAATCCCACAACTAAATATTTTCATATGGAGCTGCCTCTATCCTACTTTCATAAATATCCTTAGCAGCATATGTCAATGCCGTATCATTTAACTCTTCCAAAACACCTGAATATTTTTCTGCTACTATATGTGCTCTTTTGGAGACTAAGCATACTAATGCAAACTTACAACCTACTTTTTCTATCAATTTGTCTATTGGTGGATTGATCATACATACTCCCTTTACTATCAAATGTTGATTGTGGTATAAATTATTTTTGTTTAGACAAGCTTGTTTCCTGTCTCTTGCTTTCTATAATATCTACTATACTCTGCAAACAATGTTCTAGGTTGTCATTGACTACTACAAAATCTGCCAATTTGCCCTGATTAAGTTCTGTCTCATACAATCCCAATCTCAGTTTTTTTGTCTCTTCACTATCTGTATTACGCTGATTAAGCCTATCGCTCAAAGTCTTAAAGTCAGGTGGAACTATAAATATCCAAACTGAATTTGGATATTTTGCCTTAATTTGTCTCGCACCATCTAGATCTATCTCTAATATAGTATCCTTTTGATCTGCAAGATTTTGCAATACTACATCTCTCGGTGTTCCATAATAATTTCCATATACCTTAGCATATTCCAAAAATTTGTCCTGACTTAATGACTTTTCAAACTGTTGTATGCTATAAAAAAAATACTCAACGCCATCAGTTTCACCTGCTCTAGGTGTACGAGTTGTGACTGATATAGATTTGTGCAATCCTATATTTTTATTAAGCAATGCATTGTAAACAGTGCCTTTGCCTACACCTGATGCCCCCGTAATAATATAAAGTTGCCCATCTTTTGTATTGTTGTCTATTTTATCCATTGTTTATGCGTCAATTTAGCGTCAAATTATTCTACATTTCTAGACTGTTCCTTAAGTTTTTCCAATATCAACTTACACTCTACCACTATATGAGTCAAGTCCACATCTCTAGATTTGCTACCTATTGTATTAATCTCTCTATTCATCTCTTGCAACACAAAATCTAGCTTTTTGCCTACTTGAGAATTGCTATCCAAAGTCTCTCTAAACTGTTCCGTATGCGACACTAGTCTTGTAAGTTCTTCATTAATATCCAACTTATCTAATTGTTGTGATATATCCAATATGGCTGCTTGATTTGACTGTTCTTGTTCAATCAATTGTGAAAGCTTGACTTGCAATTTTTCTAGAGTTTGTTGTTGTACAACTATTGCCCTATTTGCACAATAATCCAATTGTACACAAAATTCATCCAACAACAATTTGAGAGAAGACTGCAAAAATTTTCCCTCAGTAGCTCTCATTTTGTCCAAATCTATACAAGCCAACTCCAAACTATCTAACAATAATGAAAAAACCAACTCATCATCATAACTAACTTGCAAAACTTCGGGGGATCTAAGCAAGGCCGATACATTAAAGTCATCATCGCACAAAAATTGAGTTCTAGCAATCTTAGCAATATGCCTATATTGATTGGCAACCCCCCAATCCATACTTATTTTTTTGATGCTATTTTCACCCAAAAAATTTATTGAAATCTCTACTGTACCTCTGTGCACATACTTGGATAGTAGGGACTGTATGACTGTCTCATGTTTTTGCAAAAACCTAGGCAACCGACTGCTAAGTTCCAAAAACCTACCATTGACACTACGCAATTCTACAACTGCCTGACAATTGTCCCGTGTCACAGTACCCACACCATAACCTGTCATACTCTTCATTATTTGATTATTATAACATACTTTAAGATTTTTTTCAACTAATTTTGTAGATTTTTGTTGTTATAGAACTGCCACAAAGATTGTATTGTTTTTATTAATATAACAAAAATCGGCAATTTGAGTAATGAATCAAATATACCAATTAGTCATACAAAGAATAATAAATTTTATATAATAGATTTAATTGACTGATATATACAAATCTATTAACAAAATTTGTGTTTCTAAAATATTTTAACTGTACCACTGTGTAGCAATACTCATCAACTCTACCTTTGACAATCTACTAATAACAGAAGACACCCCTACACTACTTATTGTTGTTTGATAATAGACAATATTCTCTAGATTGTCCCATACTTCATGCTCAATTTCATTATAGAAATACACTAACTTGTACATACAAATCCTCTTATTTATTTAATATTTTTTGTAGCATGCAACACACTCATTGCAAATAGTTTATGTATATATAATATCATATTATTACGCAATTGTAAATAATATATGATATATTTTAAAATGTAAATTATTGCTAAGTTGTATTTTATTAACAATTAAAACAAAATTTGTTTTAATTTAAATTAAACTAACAACAAAATTGGCGATATCTGTAAAAAAGATATCGCTAATATATTATACAAAGTTTGGTAGCAAACAATATCAACTAACTATATAATACTATCTACATAATATTGACAACAATTTTATTCATGTTCTATATCACCAACGGCATGTTGTCTAATATTATCAATCAATCCATCTACAATATCAAATATATAAAATGCATTCTGTCCATCCTTTGTAATTAAAAAATAGCCAGAATTTGGCAAATCATCAAAAAAATTGTTTTTTATCAATTCCACAAACTCAGCAAAAAATGCAGTCATTCCATCATCTTCTATACATTTGTTGAGATCTTCTGTCATCATAGTACGAGCCATAGTTAGATTTCCTTTTTTGATATAGTTATAAAACTGTTCTACTATATCTGTTGAGATATCTGTCCTACGAGTTTGCGGACTATATACATAATTGTGCCTAGGATGAAGTTTTACAAAATAATTGTCAAGTGGCAATGCAAAACTATCACACAGCTCTTTATTGGTTACAACCTTCCCTCCTATCAATTTGACAGTATAAGGTAGCAATTGTGCCTTTAATGGAAAAACTGTGACATATATAGCTTGATTGTCTTGATATTTTATCTTATTGGCACTTTCCAAAAATATGCCGTTGACGCTATATACAGCTTCAAACGACGCTTCAAAGTGCAGTACTATACTCATATAAACATTATATGATACTAAATTTACAATATGTCATGTATACATTGTTAAAATTGTGTCTATTATTATGTTGTTAAGAACTTGAATTTTAAACAAGCTTTCAAACAAATAATTTTTGTATTATACTAATTATTGACAACAAAATAACAAGGAGACAAACAATATATGATGTCCAACAATTGGAGTATACCCGAAACCAAGGAGTTATTTGATACAGTAAGACGATCTGTAAGCAATGGAAACGGCTTGAGCAAAGCTTTCAATGAGATAGCCAAAAACCACAACCGTAGCGTCAACAGTGTACGCAACTACTACTATAGTCAATGCAAGTTGTTTAATATGATTCCCAAAGTAGCTGAAGAGCTAGGCATAGAGACAATAGAGAGCAAAAGAGACAAGTTTAGTGTATTTAGTCAACAAGAAATCAAAGACCTAATAATGCATATACTGACAAAACGCACTACAGGACAATCTGTTAGAGCAATTTTAAATGACCTAAGTCACAACGACCCTGTACTTGCTTTGAGATATATGAACAAATATCGTAGCATGCTTATCACACACAAATCGATCATACAACAATACATGCAAGAGCTTAGAGAACAAAATATTCCTTATTTCAATCCATACACCAACGCAGTTATAACTCAAGACGAGACAGACAGTAGAGCCAAACTAGCGAGCTTTTTATCAAAACTAGAAGAATCTGAGTTGGATAAATTTATTGATATGATAAACAAAATAGTCAATTAAATTATTTTATAATATTTATATATTAAAAAAGGACAGTCAATATACTGTCCTTTTTACATGAAATTCTGTATCAATTTTTATTATAATACTAACTCAAAATTAATTCAATACCAATATTAATATATGAGTATATTGTTTTGCAATCACGCCATACTATATAAGTATATTTTTTGTTAGTATCTATTGTCAACAAAATCAAATTCTGTATATCCCTGCACTTAACTTTTCCATTTAAGTGTTATTAACAAAAAGGGGCTTGGATTAGCAACCAAAGCCCCTTTGTATACATTAATATCAACTCACAAATTATTTGTTATTTGTTTATATCTACTATATAGCATCTGTTTCTTAATTATCAAATATAGATTTACAAATACCAAGTAGCTACACATTAAGATATCCCACAATTCTTTTCTAAAAAATAAATCATTCAATCGCAACACACATGACAAAATAACAAATGCCATACCATAAATATTATTGAGCATTAACCCCAACAACCAGCGGGGTAAAATCTTTTGTGTCTTGCGATGTACAATACGAAACTGGCAACATACACCCAATATAATAATACTAGGCACAAGAAAAGCTAGAGGATACAGTATGATAGGATATCCCCAAATCAACCATCGTAGACAACTCACAAATATTACAATCAAGTAAACTACAAATACCAAAATAGGTGAAATACAAGTGATGAACATCGTACGCTTTTCTAGTTTAAGAATGTCAACCATGACTTGTTCTCTCTTGTCATACATACAAGTCTTATCCTTTAAACTAAAGAAGGGACTAATTAGATGAATAAGAAATCTAAGATAGAGAATTTCCATTCAATTTTTTTAGAAGTGCTAGGTTTATATTTGTTAATAAAATTAAGTTTAGCATCA
>WRGC01000032.1 GCA_009787385.1 Bacillota bacterium | reverse complement strand
TTAGTATAAAATGGCAAAACAATGCCCGCAAAGAATTGTATCAATCTCAATATAGTCCTAAAATGTATTTAGATAAACGACAAAAACAAGTCTTGGATACATTTGAACAATGTACCCCTAGACGAGTATTTTTGTCAGCACCTACATCATTTGGCAAGACATTTTTACTAAAAGAGATTATTTTTAAGCACTATGATGAGTATAACAATATTGTAATAGTCTTGCCAACGGTAGCACTTTTGCAAGAAGTCACACAAGACTTGGACAAGTTTTTTGAAGATAAGGAATTTGATTATAAAATATATAGTTCGGTATTTAGAGATATGAATATTGAGCAAGACAGTGCAAAAAAGAGAGTGTTTGTATTGACGCCAGAACGAACAGTAAGGTTGTTTGCTTTGTTGCCAGATATTAAAATTGATTTATTTTTTTATGATGAAATATACAATATAGATGATGGTATAGCAATTGATAGCGATAGTACAAGTGACGATGTCAAAAATAATAGTAAGGATAAAAATAGTAGTAGCAAAGGCAATAAGCGTGCATTGGCGTTTAGGGTAGCACTGTATTTGTTGTTAAAACAAGCTGAAATACATAACAAGGACTTTTATTTGGCAGGACCTTTTATTGATTTAGAAAGTTTAGAAGATGGATTTAAGAAGCTTATACAAAATTATGAAGTTAAAAAATTGGAATATCGTTTTGAGCCAACTTTGAAAGTCAAAATAAATTTTGTAAATAAAACTATAATAACAAATAATCCAATAGAAGGGCAAAATAAAAAACCTATTAACTTATTAGATGGTAAGAAGCCCAACAAAATTCAATGTTTGAAAGAATATTTGCCTATTGATAAAGACAATCAAACAATTTTTTATTGTCAATACCCAAGTGATACAAATAAATTTGCTATAGATTATGCAAATGACATTGAATATAATTTTGGTATTACAGATAAGCGAACTAATGCTTTTATAAAACACTTGCATGATAGTTACAATTTTGATGGTAGTTCAAATAAATGGAGTTTTTTATTGGCATTACAAAAAGGGGTGGGTATACACAATGGTAAATTGCCTAGATATTTTCAAAAAGAGATAATGAGACTATTTAATGATAAACTAATTTCAGAACTATTTTGTACATCAACTATAATACAAGGTGTAAATAGCAATGCCAAAAATATAGTATTGATACACAATCCTCAAGGAAGTGATGATAAAAGTAAAAAATTTACATTGTTAAATATAAATGGAAGAGCGGGTAGATATCTCAAACATTTTGTTGGTAATGTAGTCTATTTGGGTAGAGAGCAAGTAAAATTGGATAGTAATAAAGATTTGAAGTTAAGTCTAGATTTTAAGTTTTTTAATGATAGTGTACAACTTAGTGATTGTGATTTACAAAATGTGCAAACAGAAGATTTGGGAGAAAATAATCAACAAAAGCAAAAGGAGATGTATGAAAAATTAAATAAGAAAGATTTGACTGATAAAGTGTTTTTTAAAAATAGACTGATAGATAGATTTGTACAAGAAAGGGTATTAGATGGTATTATTAATAATTTTGATAATTTAAAACAACTACAAAGCATTAGCATACAGGACTTTGCAAATAGTGATTTACTTCAAATAATACTTAAAATTTGGTATAGTTCAAATGAAGAATTCAATGAATTATGTGTTAGCGAAAGTTTTGATGGATTTTTAATTAATCGAAAAATTTTTGCACAAAAGTTTGCTGAAGATGGTTATAGTGGTGTTTTGCAAAATGAGTTTGCTTGGCAGAATAATCCTAAAAATAAGAAAAAATTAAAAACAGTAGATGATGTGTATAAAAAAGTATTTGGTGAGATTAGAGATTTTATTGAGTATCAGTTGCCATTGATACTATCTTTATTTGAAACACTGTTAACTAGAGCATTTGAATTAAAACCAAACAAACTTGAACAACCAATAGATTTGAGTCACATAATTAGATTTTATGAACTAGGGACAAAAACTGCATTAGGCTTGTTCTTGCAAGAAAAAGGATTGCCAACACCTACAATAAAAAAGATAGAGCAAGGCAGTTGGAATAATGATAAGGACAACAATACAACTCAAATTCATGAACAACAATTGGAAGAGCAAAAGAAAGATTTTAAAAAATGGTACAAAACAAATATACAACAGTTTGATGACTACGAAAATCTATTGATTGAGTCAATAATAACAAACAAAAATTTTTAGTATTGTATTTTAGTTAAAGGTATTGGCTTTGTCAATACCTTTTTTATTTTAGTCCTATATATGCAATGTACTAGTTTTGTTGATATAAGCATATTTATAATATAATGCTTAAAGTACGGGGTGTCTAATGAGTTTTTTGAGTGATGTATACAAGTTGTTCGGTGGCGGTGGTAATTTGGTAGAAGGGTTTAGTATTGTAAATATAGATGGACACGCCTTGTACATAGATGGTATAACTAGAATTTTGCAAATCAATGATGACTGTATTAGGTTGGCTACCAGAAAATGTATCTTAGAAATTGTAGGAGATAGTCTATCTGTGACGCAGTCTATAAATGACAGTATTGTTATTATTGGAGATATAGTTGGTGTAACAAAAGTTGTTTAGTGGCAATCAAATTTTTATAAGAGAGTGTACAACGAGCTATTATTAACAATAAGATACAAACAATCAACAAAATCAAGTTTATTCTTTTTTGACGCCCCAAAAAGAACCAAAAAAGCATTTGTGGAATCCCTCCCCAAACGCTTTAAGGTTGATTTTATTTAGCTGTTACTTCTTTTTTATCTTAATGAACTCATTTGTACACTCCTTTTTATAGTTGTTAATAAACTTGTACAAAAGATTTTGGTATGTTAATTGTTTGAATATTGTTTTGGAGCTATTTGGTATCAATGAAAATAGAAAATAAATTAGGAAAAATACGATTGTTTATAGATGGTTTTAATCAAACTAAGTTGCTTAATAGATTTTTGAAAGATAAAATTGCTTTTTTTGATGTAGACAAGATAGACAGTAGTCATATGTTGATATGGGTATACAAAAAAGATAGCACAAAAGTATTTGATATTTTGCAGGAATTGTGTTATAATAGTAGGATAGTTACTATTGATTGGTGGAAAGGATTGCAACAATGGGGACTTAAGAGAATTGGTGCGTTGGTTGGTGCAATTGTGTTTGTAACTGTGTTGATATTGTCCAACAACTTTGTTTGGCGTGTCAATATATTGGGTTTGGAGACTGTTCCACTCAATACTGTGCAGAATATTTTGCAAGACAAAGGTATAAGACCTGGAGTTTGGGCAAGTAGTATAGATAGAGATGATATAAAGCAACAAATATTGCAACTTGACAATGTAGTAGATGCTAGCATTTTTGTTGTAGGTACTACTCTCAATGTCACAGTATTTGAAAATTTTGAAATTATCCCACCTGACCCCGAACACAATACTTCTATATATTCTAATTATGATGGTATAATTACTAGGGTTGTAGTGACTGAGGGTACTGCTACAGTTAAGCCTGGTGATATAGTAGTCAAGGGTGCTGAGTTGGTTAGTCCTTATATATACAATACCAATGGTGAAATATTGGCTACAGTTAAGCCTCAAGCTAGGGTATATGGTACAGTGTCATTTAGCGATAGTAGGTTTTTTACTGAGACTCAAATTGAGATGGTGCGTACAGGCAATCAAAAAATGTTTAATGATTTGAATATTTTTGGTTGGCAATTGAGTAGAAAATTCAACCCTTATTCTTTTTTTGAAACACAGACTAATACTAGTTATTTGTTTGGAAACTCGCTACTTCCTATCAAAGTGGACAATATAACATATTTTGAACTAGAGAGGCAAGAGAAAAAAGTAGATATAAACGAGCATAGAGATATGTTGGTGCAACAAATGTTGAGAGATTTGCAACTCAAGGCAGGTTCTAGCAATTTTAAACAACAGGTAGATTTGAGACAAGTGAGTGGTGGATATAGAGTGGATTTGTTTGTATCTGTAGAATTGCTATTGTCTTAATCACAATACAAAATACTATTGACAAAGATATCATATCAATTAAATCAAGATGTAGTACTATCACTGTTTGGCAATTTAGATCAGAATGTTAGGACTATACAAACTTTGACGGGTGCTACTATCAAGACAACTAGTAGTGGCATAGAGTTGACTGCACTTAAAGAACCTGAATTAGCAAAAAATCTTGTAGAACAGATATTGCTTTTGTTGCAGAATGGTTTTGTTGTAAATCCAACAGATATAGAAAGAGTTTGGAAATATGTTTTGAATGGTGAAAGTCACAAGACAATGGAACAGTCTACAAATATCATATTGCATACAGCAAAGGGCAATAAAATTTTAGCAAAAACTCAAGGGCAACTAGAATATGTACAAGCTATAAGGGATAATACTGTAGTATTTGGTGTAGGACCTGCAGGTACTGGAAAAACATATTTGGCAGTGGCAATGGCAATAAATGCGTTGAAGAAGAAAGAAATATCCAAAATTATACTTACTCGTCCTGCTATAGAAGCGGGTGAAAAGTTGGGGTTTTTGCCGGGAGATATGCAACAAAAAGTTGATCCATATTTGAGGCCACTGTATGATTCTTTAGAAGAATTTACAGGCGAAGACAGTTATTTAAAACTTATAGAAAAAGGACAACTTGAGATAGCTCCTTTGGCATATATGAGGGGTAGGACTCTAAATAAATCATTTATTATTTTAGACGAAGCTCAAAATGCTACAGATGTACAATTAAAAATGTTTCTAACTCGTTTTGGTATAGGTAGCAAAGTTGTGGTAACGGGAGATCTAACTCAGATTGATTTACCAAATCCACAATTTAGTGGATTGCAACAAGCTATAAAAATATTGGACGAAATACCAGATATTGCAATTGTTAAGTTGCAAGCTTTGGACATAGTACGCCATCCGTTAGTACAAAAAATTGTGGAAGCATATGGAAAAAGGTTGGATAATTGATTGTACTATTTGTTGTTAAATAATAAATTATATTGAATATACACATTTGTTTTGATATATGCCGTATATTAATTGCGGCTAAAAAGGCAATATATGTCTGATAGTACCAATGAAGTAAAACTTAATCAAATAATGCAACACAAGGGGATAATGTCTAATCGCAGTGACATGATCAAGTTTGTATTGATTTATGTATGTACATTACTTGTAGCCTACTCTTTGACAATTGTCAATTTTCTTATTTTTGATTATCAATTTGGTGTCAATGTTTATTTGAGTATATTTGCAGTTTTGGCTGTTTTGATAGCTACTTTGTGCATATATGTAGTCAATAGTAGACGAAAATTGTTGCAAAAAAAACGCACACTCATGGCAGTTTGTTTTTGCGTTGTATTGGCTTATGGTGTCAATATATACTTGATAGAGTGGAGTCCTTACGCAATGTCAATTGCACTTTGTGCATACTTGATTTCTCCAATTACAGCTAAGAGAGATGCATTTGTATCCAACCTTATAGTTGCATTTATGGTATCATTTGCTGTGACTATTTTTAGATCTGCTTTAGGATTTGAGAATGTTTTTGATATATTGGGTGTTACTTTGGCGGGTATTTTGTCAGGAAGTTTGGCTAGTTATGTAGTATCTAACAACTCTAATAGGCTTAGTTTTTTGTGTTGGGGGATATTGTTTGGTGCATTTTCATTTTTGGCTACTCTAGTACTTATGTTTATGAGTATCCCCGACTTTCAAATTTTGAATAATTTGAAAGAAAATTGGCACATTTTTGTAATAGTGATTTTGGGTACAGTCATTTCAAGTCAAGCACTACACCCTTTTATTGAGTGGGGTTTTAATATTTTGACAAATACTAGGCTCATAGAGCTTACTAGTCACTCTTCACCACTAATAGCTAGATTAATGGAGGAAGCTCCGGGTACATTCAATCACAGTATGGCAGTAGCTAATTTTGTGGAGGTATGTGCCAAGGCTATAGGTGAAAATCCATTTATGGCTAGAGCAGCAGCATATTATCATGATGTTGGCAAGTTGGTTAATCCATCATATTTTACTGAAAATCAATCCAATAACTATAATCCGCATGATGAGTTGTTGCCTGAGATAAGTGCAGACATTATTAGACGACATACTACAGATGGATTTGAATTGTGTAAGCAACACAGAATTCCTATGGATATAGCCAATATTACTCTAGAACACCATGGTACTACTGTGATATTTGGCTTTTATAGTAAAGCTAAAAAACTCACAGATCAAGAAGTTGATGCTTATGAGTATTCTTATCACAATCCAACACCAAAATCCAAAATAGCAGCACTCATTATGATATGTGATTCTGCAGAAGCTACAATAAGATCTATGGCTTCTCCTGATTGGGAAAGGGTAGATGAGTTGTTAAAAAAACAAATAGAAGGTAGGATACTTACAGGACAATTTGTAAATTGTGACATAACTATAAAGGAACTTGACATTGTACGAAAGACAATAGGTAGTATTTATGGTGGTATATTTCATGGTAGGATTCAGTATACAAATACTAAGTAAGTTGTATTGGTGTGTTAAAATTTAATTTTTATGATTAGATGCAATATTGTTGAGTTTGATAGTATTTGCAAAGCTACTAGCGAAGTACTTTGTATAAGTGGAGATGCGTTGTTTGTAGATGTTGATTTTGTTGATGAAGATACTATACATCAAATAAATTTGCAACATAGAAATGTGGACAAGTCTACAGATGTACTTAGTTTTGGCATGTTGGACATTACCCCAACTATTAAGAAATTTAAAGTTGAAGATTATCAATTTGAGTATAGTGAGCATGATAATGCTATACTATTGGGTAGTATTGTTATATGTGATAGCATTGCACAAAAGCAAGCTATAGAGTATGGACACAGCAAAGATAGGGAGATGAGTTATTTATTTTTGCATGGATTGTTGCACTTGTTGGGCTATGACCATATTATTGATAGTGATAAAGTAATTATGAGAAGTGTAGAAAAAAAAATAATAGGAGAGTTGGAGGATTTATCTACAACAAAAAATAATGAACAAAAATGATATAGATATCAATACATCAAAAGCACTTGACAAGAACAATAGGGCAAAAATTGGTTTTTTTGCAATAATTGGCAAACCCAATGTAGGCAAGTCTAGCTTGTTAAATAAGATAGTTGGGCAAAAAGTTTCTATAGTTTCTTACAAACCACAAACTACTAGAAATAAGATTACGGGTATATATAGTGATGAAGTTTGTCAGTTTGTTTTTGTTGATACACCAGGACTTATTAAACCTGATGACAGGTTGACAGAATTTATGGCAAATCAAATCAAATCTGCTGTAGATGGTATTGATGGATTGATATTTGTGTTGGATGCTAAAAAAGATGTCAGTCAAAGAGAGTTGCAAACAATAGAAAACTATGCTAGATTTATACCAATAATTGTAGTTGTCAACAAGATAGACTTGTGCGGATATGATGAAGTGTATCCTATTATACAAAAATTAAATAATCTTAATTGTTTGCATACTATTGTAGCTTTGTCAGCTCAAACAGGAAAGAATATTGAAGTATTGAAGCAAGCTTGCTTGGCATTGTCTTGTGATGGAGAACGACATTTTGATGATGATGCTATTACAGACCGTACTGAGCGTTTTATGGTTGGTGAAATTGTTAGAGAGAAAATATTGCTGTACTTTCAACAAGAAATACCACATGGCGTAGGAGTTGTGATAACAAGCTTTGTAGATGGTGAAAATTTGACAACTATTGAGGCTGATATAGTGTGTGTTAAGTTGTCGCATAAACCTATAATTGTAGGTAAAGATGGCAATGGTATCAAAAAAATTGGGACAGCAGCACGATATGATATTGAAAGACTTTTAGACAAGAAAGTAAATCTCCAATTATATGTAAAAGTTAGAGAAAATTGGACTAATAATTTTAATTATATCAATGATTTGGGATATAATGAAAAATAAATTAGTTGAAGATTTGTAGTAGAATATAAGTATATTCTTAATTTTGTATCAAAATGAGTAAACTTAAAATAAAACTATATAATTATCTCTCAATATTCTCATACTAATTATTGGGAGGGTTACATAAATGCGTATTGATGAACAGAATTTGACTAGTTCTGCTAAACTAGCGTGGCAATTGTTTAAAGAAACTGGAGAGATAGGTTATTATTTGTTGTATGTTCAGTTGAGAGATGAAATATAAGTATGAGTAGTACAAAGGAATATACGGGTATAGTATTGCAATCCCAAGATTATAAAGAGCTTGATAAAAAAATTGCATTACTTACTGTTGATGGATTGTTGTATTGTCAATTGAAATCAGTCAAAAAATCTACAGCCAAACTCAAAGCTGCAGGATTGCCATTTGCATGTGGATTGTATAGTATTGTAGACAAGACTATGGTAGTGACAAGTTTTGTAAGTTTGCATGAATTTGATTGGTTGTCTAATGATTATGATAAATATGTTTTGGCAAGTATAGCATGTGAAGTTTGTCTTGTAAGTGCATATGGTAGTGATTGTGCCATATTGTTTTCTTGTCTACTAGAGTTGTTAAAGGGTATGCTTTTGGATAATGAAAAAATCTATATGCATACTTTTTTGGCTAGGGTATTGGGGCATTTAGGATATGCTAAAGACTTTAACAACTTTAGCATTTATAAGATGTTGCAGGAAATATCTATTGTTAGTGGTAGAGAGATAAAAAGTTTGAGTTTGTTGTCACAATCTAGAGTATAGGTATGTAATTATAAATTTGAAATGAAAGTATATGAAAATACTATATTTGTTAATAAATATATGTAGTTGAGCTTTGAATGCAAGTTTTGCAATATTTGAGAGGGTCTTTGTTGGTAAAACTTAAAAATACTATTAATCAAAGTTTTGTATCAAGTTCTACAACATTGGGCAACGCTATCTTTTGAGATATGCGTTTTTTTTTGTTGAGTACTATGTTTTTATTTGTAGTATTTATAATTATTATATCTTTTGAGATTGATAGTATATTGTAATTTGCTATATTGTTTGTTGTATGTAGTTGTGAAATTTTGTAGTTTTTTAATTCAAAATCTATCACATCACCATGATAAAAACCAGATTGGCAATATACTTTAGCATGCAAAGGAAAGTTGAGTTTTGGATTGAGTGTATTCCAACTGTACTTAATATCATTTTGGTTTTTTATTAAAAGTATGTCACCGATATTCCAAATAGATTTAAGAGATACAAACTTTACTTGTAGATTTTGTTCTAAGTTTGTACTATCAATTAATACATAATTAGCTTTTAGACTGTTGTCAAAATTGATACCTACAACAACTCCTACAATGCTTGCGTCACATGCACACACTAGATGCTTGCCTATGATATTTTTGATGCTAGATATCTTTGTCATTATTAATACCTTTTATATAATATTCTTGGTTTGTATTATAGTTGACAGTTTTTAAAAAATATGTAGATTAAATACTATAGGCATTGTATTGGTGTAAATTGCGTTTTTTTGTATTATAATTGTCAAGATTTGGTATAATAATCTTATCATACAATAACTATGTAAATACAAAAATTTGTTTAATTTACATATATGTACAAACCAATATAACAACATGAATGACAATGCAAAATCAAATTCTCATAACACTAGAAACAAATGGTTGTTTTTTAGTATAATGTTTTTTGTATTTATTACATTATCATTTTTTATTGGGATTTTTTTGATAGGTTATACCAATAAGCATGTATACTTAAAACTTACTACACCATTGGTAGTGTATGATGTTCAATCAAAACAAGTGCAATGGCATCCTGTAGACAAAGCATTGGGATATCAAGTATTGTTGGACGGTAGAGATGTAGGGTATTTCCCGCAAGGTAGTCATGCGTACCCTGTAGATTATTTGACTAGTGGTATACATGCTGTATCTGTACAAGCGGTAGGTATAGATAATATACATGATTCTGGCTGGTCTGATGATTTGCTATTTAGTGTAGAACAAAGCGGTACGGACAATTATCAAGTTCTTGACACGCCAATCAACTTATATATAGATAACGGAATATTGCATTGGGATAAAGTACCAAATGCCGTATCATACTTGATTAGGATAGAAAATAATTGTGAACTTGTGTCTAGAGAAAATTTTGTTAACATAGAATTTTTGAAAGCTGGTAGGTACAATATTCAAGTAAAAGCTAGAGCTAATTGTGCATAATTATTTATTTTTAGGCACAAAATATACACATAAAGGATTATATAAATATGATACACAATAATATTCCACCTAAGAGTACTACAATACAATTGACACAGTCGGGTGTAGGGCAAAAACAAAAGCCTAGAGCAAGTTTGAATGATAATAATATAAAATTGCGAGCTGCTAGTGAGGGATTTTATTTGGATTCTGAATGGTCAGCACCATTAGAACATATTATTACTATGCAACTACCTACGCCTTCTAATGTAAGGATAGTAGATGGCGTTCTAACATGGAGTGCTGTGCCTAATGCTGTTGGGTATGAAGTTAGAATAAATGGAGAAACCTATGAAATTAAAGAGGGAACTACTCAAAGCTTGCAAAGTTTGAGTCCTGGGCAATATTCTGTAGCGGTTAGAGCTATGGGTAATGAAATATATTTGACTTCCGAATGGTCAGCAAATGTAGATTATACATCTACTATGCAATTAGATACACCAATAAACCTAGTTGTTTCAAATGGTGTTCTTACATGGGACGAGGTAGAACATGCAACACAATATGATGTAGAGGTAGATGGAACAGTAGTAGATACTGTAAATGTAAGTAGATACGACATATCCGATTTAGGGGCAGGTGTGCATACATTTAGAGTTAAGGCATTAGGCGATGGAAATATGGTTTTTAAAATTTCACCATTGCAACATTCTGTAATATAATTTTTTTGTTGCTTGTATTCGTTTACTTTATTTATATATTGTGATATAGTATATTCATGATGAATTTACCACAACAAATAAATACTTATTTTGACTGTGCAAATGGCAACTTAGATGCTTTGAAAGATATTTTATCTCTAGATATTTGCATTGAAGATACGGGAGAAAATACAACTATTTGTGGCATTGAACAGTGCATTAAGTGGGTTGATGATGTAAATAAAAAGTATGAAAAACATACAAAAGTTATTGATTTCAATACTTTAGAGAATGGTTCTATTGCCGTATCTACTGTAGTCACAGGCAATTTTGCTGTTGGCGGCTTTTGTTTTGATTATTTTTTTGACCTTGAAAACGACAAAATTAAGAAAATAAAAATAGTCTATACGGGCAAACAATAAAAATTGTGTTGTGTAAAATTCTTATTTAGTCATCCAAATTTAGTATTTTCAAATTGTGTTGAGGTAGTTGGCTTAGTCCAATTATCCATATGTCTTGCATTCCAAAGTTGCGTATAACATCGCCATCTCTAATATATATATCAGCACTGCTAGTATTGGCTACTATCATCAAACTCTCCCCTTTGGTCAGTATTAGTGGAGAGTTTTCTTTTGATGTTTTGCTTCCACCAAAAGTTTGACTACTTTGTATTGCGTGGTCGGATATTATTATTAGTCCTATTCCTTTTTCTAATGTTCCTGCCAATGCAAATGTGTTGCTTGAAAATTCTATACTTTTAATACTACTAATATCTTTCCATTTTTCAAATCCGTATATTTTGTTTAAGGTAGGTATGGATTTGTTGGATAACAGGAACATTTGTCCACCTTGTCCGCTATGTGCAAATATATAGCAACTAGTGCTATTGGGTATAATTTCAACATTATCTACGCCCATTATTCTTGTATTGAATGTACTAGTGTGTACAAATGTACTGCTATTGTAAGCATCGTACGCTATAGTCAAAAGATGTAGCACGCCATTTGTAGAGCCTGATGAAGCTTTGACAGCTAATATAAACCCATCTATTATTGGACTTATAGCTAGAGTTTGATAGTCAAAGCCAGGTCCATTTATACCATTAAATCTTACAAATTGAGGAGAGCTGCCCAATGTTGCCCAAATTGCTGTACTGTGTATGACATTAGGTATTCCCTCATTAGCAAATATCAATAACTTTGAGTTGATACAGTAGCTAGATAGATATTGTATTCCGTATGGACTATCTACAATTGTGGTTGGGGGAAGGGTGTTAGTATTGAGATTATTAGGTAGACTTAGTGCAATAAGTTGACTACCAATAGCACCCAAGTGTCTACTATAAATAACAATAATACTAGGATCTGTAGTATTGTCATTCAAAGATATGTTTTCAGCATATATATAATTTGTGTCAGTAGTAGACCAGTTTGCCAAAACTTTGCCATTAGTATCAACTCTACTCACTATTACAATTTTGCTATTTTCACCACCATCTTGCAATACAAGGTATTCGTTGTCAATTGTTATTACTGATACTATATTCATATCTTTGTTGATAGTTTTAAACTGTAGTGTATTGCCATCTTTACCTAAAATTGCCATAAAACTACCAGCAAAGTCAAAGTCAAAGTCATCGCTATTAGAGTTTCCAAAGATATGTAATTGCCCATTATTAGAAATAAATGCATCTACTATTTCTTCGTCCATGCTACCACCCAAATTTTGTGACCATTTTATATCTGTACCAAAATGTTGAGATACAAATGCATCTCTTATACGATTATGGACATAGGGTGATACAACAGAAACATCATTGTTGTGTGAAATTATAATAAATGTACCGAGAGCTACAATCAACACAAAGTTGGCAATTAATATAAAATTTAAAACTTTTCTAGATTTATACTTATGCATATTTTATACATTATATCATTTTTTGATTGACATAGTATTAATTTGCAAAATAAGTCAAATTTTTACAAAAAATATTTTATGGTATACAAAAATATTTTTGAAAATATAGAATAAAATTTTTTATTATTAATATAATGAAATGGACAAGAATTGTTGCGTTGATAAGAACTTAATTGACATAATTACAATCCTAGTATATCATTGTGGTATGAAAACAAAATTGATTGTAGGGCTTACGGGTGGGATAGCTAGTGGAAAGACTATGGTAGGAGAGTTGCTTAAAGAACTAGGTGCAAAAGTAATTGATAGTGATAGCGTAGCTAGACAATTTCTAAGCGATAGAGATATTGTTCAACAGTTGATAGTAGCATTTGGTATAGATATTGTTGATAAACATGACAACATTATTACATCTAAACTTAGAGAGTTGGCATTTGCAAGTATTGCTAGTGTGCAAAAAATTAATGATATTATGTGGAAGCCTACATTGAAAGCAATAGAACAACAATTGCAAGATGCTAAAGGTATTGTTGTAGTGGAAAGTGCATTATTGTTTGAATCAGGTATGGATAAAATGGTAGATATAGTAATAACTATATCTACTTTAGATGATATTAGATTTAAAAGAGTACATGATAGGGACAAAACTATACAATACTTGGATATTATACTTTCAAGTCAGTGGACTGATGAATTGAGGGAATCTAAAGCAAATATAGTTGTACACAACAATGGTAGTCATGATGTTTTAAGACAAAACATCACTATAATACATCAATCTTTATGTAGCATGTTGGAGTGATTGGTCGTGATTGCAAATTAATATGCAAATTAATTTTAAAAAAATTTCATATATTGTGATTGCAATTACAATAACTACAATAATTGTAATTTTAGGAATTTTTTTTAGTTTTAGGTTGATTTATCCAAATAAATATGATGATATTGTGCAAAAGTATTCAACTGAATATGGAGTAGATTCTAATTTGGTCAAGTCTATGATATGGGTAGAAAGCAAATTTAAGCCTAAAGCTATTAGCAATAAGGGTGCTTTGGGATTGATGCAATTGTTGCCTAGTACTGCAGAATGGCTCAATTCTTTTTTGGACAATCATGGCAATGATTGTGGTGATTTGTATGCCCCTGATACAAATATAAAATTGGGTGTATTTTATTTATCCAAATTATTAAAACAGTTTGACAGTATAAAGCTTGCCGTTGTTGCATACAATGCAGGTCCTGGAAATGTATCAGCATGGTTACGCAACCCAAATTATACTCAAGACAGTCAGTTGATTTTTATTCCTTTTAAAGAGACTCAAAATTATTTGAACAAAGTATTGAAAGTAAGATTGATTTATAACAAAATATATTAGTTAATTGACAAGATTATCCCAATTGTAGTTATTTGTACAAATATTGTTAAGTTGTTTAGTTGCTAATCAATTACATCTAATTTGTAAATATTTACAGTTGCATTACCAATATTTGTGTATCAAAATGATTGCCAAAATTTTCAATATGAGTTATACTTATAGTAGGTGATGATGGTGTATTGTTGCATCTATAAGGTATATATGAGTGTCAGTACTACAAATTTTTATGGAAAGATTATCATTACTGATGAGGCTATTGCTCAAGTAGTTGGCAAATTAGCTTTGGAAAGTGTAGGTATAACTGATTTGGTATCAAGAAAATTCAGTGATAGTTTGGCAGATATTTTTAACCGCAATCGTACATCTAGAGGTGTAAGAGTGTTTACAAACAATGACAAGGTTTATATTGAGTTGTTTGTTTATACTAAGTTTGGTATGTCTATTGAGAGTGTTTCTCAAAACCTCAAAAAGAGAATACAGCATGGCGTAGAAGAATTTACAGGTATGATTGTAGATACAGTTAATATTAATGTAATTGGAGTCAAAATTTAGTATTTATATATTGCATTGTGATTGCTAATATGTATGTAATACTATTATGCATATAATTAAGTTTGAAATATTAAATATAGACTTCAATTGTTATTTAAAAAGGAATTAATAAATGAACAACAATATCAATGGTGCTACTCTTCGCAAAATGATTAGTGGAGCGGCGGGATTGTTAGAACAAAATAAAGAACAAGTAGATAAACTTAATGTTTTTCCAGTACCCGATGGTGATACTGGTACAAATATGGCTTTGACTATGCAATCAGTTGTAAAAGAAGTTTCTCTTTGCAACAACAATAATATTCCTGATTTATGTACTGCTATTGCCACAGGTGCGTTGCGTGGAGCTAGGGGCAATAGTGGAGTTATTCTTAGTCAAATCATTAAGGGACTAGCTATAACTTGGTCAATGTCGGGCAAGATAGATCCAAAGACTACAGCCAAGGCTATAGAACATGGTGCTAAAATAGCGTATGAGGCGGTTACAAAACCTCAAGAAGGAACTATTCTTACTGTTATTAAGGATATGGCAAAGTCAGCCAAAAAGTTGTCTAGAAAAAAAGACATAGACATGGATGATTTTTTAAAGGGTGTGTTGGATGCCGGTGTGGTATCGCTTAAATCTACTCCAGAGTTTTTACCTATCCTAAAGGAAGCGGGTGTAGTAGATAGTGGTGGACAAGGTTTATTGTTTGTTTTTCAAGGGTTTTATAATGTTATACTTGGTAGAGAAGATGGTATTATAGATTTTGATATAAATTTTGGATTGAATGTTGATCTCAATCAAATGTTTCATGCCAATTACAATTCTTTGGCTGATATTGAGTACTCTTATTGTACAGAGTTTTTTTGCATTAATCTACAAAAAAAGACTACAGAATCTAACATAAGTAGGTTTAGAGAATATTTGACCACTATAGGAGATTGTGTGTTGGTGATAGGTGATTTGTCTTTGATAAAAGTTCATGTCCATACAAATGATCCTGGATTGGCATTGTCATATGCATTGTCTCTAGGAGAGATAAGTGGTATCAAGATAGAAAACATGCTTGAGCAAAATAGAGTTATTGCTAAAGAAAATACCAAACAAAAAGAGATGGGGGTAGTTGCAGTATGTTCGGGATTTGGGCTTGTCAGTATTTTTAAAGAAATGCTAGTAGATGCTATAGTTGAGGGTGGGCAGTCTATGAATCCTAGTGCCGAAGATATAGTTATAGAGTGTGAAAAGGTAGGAGCAAAAAATGTGTTTGTATTGCCAAACAACAAAAACATAATTTTGGCCGCACAACAAGCACAATCTTTGGCAAAAAATTGCAATATACATGTGTTGCCTACAACGAGTATCGCTCAAGGGATAAATGCAATGATGGCATATGATCCATCTTTGGGGGTGGAAGAAAATACTCAAAATATGCAATCAGCATATAAGTCGGTCAAATCAGGTAGCGTTACTCAAGCAGTTAGAGATAATACTACTAATAATATAGAGATTAAACAAGGGGATTATATTGGACTTAATTCTAACAATATTAGTGTTAAAGGAGATAATATAGAAGATGCTACATTGAAGTTGGTAGACGACATGGTAGATGACAAGACTTCTAATATTACTCTTTATTATGGTTCTGTTGTTAATTTGGAAGAAGCTCAAGAGATAGCAAAACAAATCAACAAAAAGTATCGCAATTGTGATGTAGATTGTCAACATGGTGGTCAGGATTTGTATCACTACTTTGTATCTGTAGAATAGTAATTTGATTATGAACAACAAAAACTGACAACTCTATATTTTATGGAGTTTCAGTTTTTTGGTGTCATTTATAATATTTAAAAGGGTAAAATAAAAATGTCAAATAATACTAAAGTTACAAAAGCAGTTATTCCTTGTGCTGGATTGGGTACTAGATTTTTGCCTATTACCAAGTCTTTGCCAAAAGAGCTATTGCCTGTAATAGACAAACCTATCTTGCAATACATACTTGACGAAGCTACACAAAGTGGAATCGTAGATGTGTTGTTGGTTATCAATCAATCCAAAATGGCAATCAAAAACTACTTTAGTCCTGATTTTGCACTTGTATCTAAATTGCAAGATGTAGGTAAGGTCAAAGAAGCAGAGTTGATACAACAACTCAACAACAAAGTAAATATTGTATTTGAATATCAAGAGAAACCCAAAGGTAGTGGTGATGCCGTTCTTTATGCTAAAAAATTTGTAGGAAATAGTCCGTTTGCATTAGCGTGGGGTGATGATTTGATGGCAGCCAAAGAGCCTGTAATGGGGCAATTGGCAGTTGCTTACGAACAGTTTGGTACTACAATAGTTGGAGTTCAACAAATATTAAATGATGATATTGTAAAATACGGTGTTCCTGCTGTGTCGCAACAGCAAGGTAGAAATTATCAATGTACAGAGATAGTAGAAAAACCACCATTGGATAAAATTCCGTCAAGATTAGCTTCCTTGGGTAGATATATTTTGCACAACGAAATTTTTGATGAAATAATAAATTCTGCCAATCAAAACAAACACAATGAGTTGCATTTGACAACAGCACTCAATTCGCTGGCTAGCAAGGGGCGATTGTGGGCATATGACTTTGAAGGATTGAGATTTGATATGGGCGACAAGCTTGGTAGTTGTAAGGCTATAGTGCACTTTGCATTGCAACGATATGGTGATGACTTCAAACAGTATTTGAAAGAATTGATTTAGTCTTTGGTTTTGTAGTATAATTATATTTAGTTGTTGATGATTTTTGATATTATTTTATTTAATAATGGTTAAATTATTTACAACAATTTTTGCGGTCATGGTGGAATGGCAGACACGCACGCTTGAGGTGCGTGTGACGAAAGTTGTGGGGGTTCAAATCCCCCTGACCGCACCATATTTGTGTATCAACCACGAATATACTTGCTTAATCTATTATTTTATTCAATATAGTTTTATTTTTGTACTAGCAAAATTTGACATAATTAGCAAATTTGTATACAATTGCTATATATGCAAAGTACAACATTAAAATTAAAGACTTTCAAATTATCTTTTGACAGCATTTTACAAGGGAAATACTTTAGTGCAATATGTGCTTGTTTGGTTGTAATCTTGCATAGCCTTAATTTGACTACTGTAGGTTTTGGTTTGATGATGGGTATGATGGCTTATTGTTTTTTTACTCAAAAAGACTTATTGCCTATACTTAGCATACTTTCACTTTTGTTTTATGTTATATCACCAGGTTTTGTTGGAGATGTTGATAATTTTGATGGAATAATTGGCAAGTACAAATTTTTTGTTATAGTTTTTTCTTTGGGTTGTGTTGCTTGTATTGTAGGTGCAATTTATCACTACACCACTCACAAAAAATCTTTTGTAAAAAGCAAATTGCTTGTTCCTACTATAGCGTTGTGTGTTTGTATATTGCTTTCGGGGGCATTTACACCATATTATTTTTCTACACTCAACTTTGGTATTATTTCAAGTCTAATATTTGTATATCTGCCTTTGATATTTTTTGTTTATAATAGTACAAGTAGACTTACATTGGATTGGGTAGCCAAAACTGTATTGATGGTTGGTGTTGTGGCGTGTATACAATTGTTGTTGTATTATTTGTTTAATATAAGAGATATCAATCATATTATAGAAGACAAGTACATTAGATTGGGTTGGGCATGGCATAATGGTATAGGTATACTTATAGTAGCATGTATTCCAGCATCATTTTATTTGGCTTATAGACATGTAGGTAGCTCTACAATGCGGAGTTTTGGATACATTATACTAGCTTTGGCGATGTATTGTGTTCAGTTGTTGACGCTTTCTAGATCTAGCTTGATGTTTGGCTCTTTGCTTGTGGTAGTAATGTTTGGTATGTTGTTTTTAAAGTCTAATTTTCAAGTGCGAATGCAGTTGATTGTAGCTACAGTTGTTGTATTGTTGATAGGTGTTGTTGTTGGATTTGTTTTTAAAGAGCAGGTAAGGATTGCTTTTGATAGGCTTTTAGGACTAGGTTTTGATGATAGTGAGAGATTTGATTGGTGGAAGTTGGCGATTGATGTATTTAAGAAATACCCAATATTTGGTGTAGGATGGGAGTACAATCAAGATAGTTGGATTAATTATCAACCTTTTTTTGCTATTCACAGTACGCCATTACAATTTTTGGCATCAACAGGACTTGTAGGTTTTTTGGCGTCTGTGTGGTTGTTTGTAGTAAAATGTAAAGTTTTTTTCAAAAATAATAATTTTGGAAAATGGTTTGTATTGTCTATAGTTATTGTTTTTGAAGTTATTGGCTTGATAGAAGTATTGATGAATGCTCCTTATTTTTTGATAATAATTTTTATTGTTTTGGCAGGAGTAGAGTTGAATTCTACTAGACTGTCATCCATTGATGACAAAGTTGTCAATGACGAGAAAGGTGTTTGTAAGGAAGAGAATGATATTTGTACCTAAAATAAGAAAATTTGTATATATGTTGATATTTTTAATATTGTTTATGATTGTGTCATGTGTTGTATTAGCTTGTACAAATGATGATTATCAAAAAAACAATCAATATTTAAAAATTTCAACTAATGCAACTGAGTACCCTTTTGCATTTAAAGAAAATGCTGAACTTAGGGGGGTGGAAATAGACATTGCCAAAAGTTTTTTTCAAAAATCAGGTAGAGAAGAATTGCAAATAAGTGATTTAGATTCTGCAAAACAAGCAATTGACTCTGTTGCAAATGGTAATACTGATATCG
Source organism: Bacillota bacterium (assembly GCA_009787385.1). Lineage (GTDB taxonomy): Bacteria > Bacillota > Clostridia > Christensenellales > Pumilibacteraceae > WRGC01. The sequence continues at coordinate 721 of WRGC01000032.1, read as the reverse complement.
CTATTGCTAGACTTACACGCAATAATCAATATGAAGAGTTGGTTGATTTTAGCAACACTTATTTTGATGCACGGCAAACAATAATTGTTAAGTCAACTAATAAAGAGTTTGATTTTTTTGATGGGCTACCCGATAATGATGTGACATTACAAACAGCAATTAAATTTTTGAAAACAGTAAATATAGGTGTAATAGATGGATCTCAAGGATATGATTTTGTAAAAAATAAATTAGATTTTACCGATAAAACTTTTATATATAATAGTATTGATAAACTTTTAAAAAGTTTAGATAATGGTGAGATTGATTGTATAATTATTGATAATCATTTTGCTGCAAACTTATCAAAAAATAATTATAAAATTGAAGTAAATGTAGTGGAGATATTTTTAACTCAACAACATTATGTAGTTGCCGTAAAAAAGGGAAATAACGACCTTAGAGTCTTGCTTAATGATTGGATATTGTCGCTTACAGACCAAAGTAGTGGTATAAGTGAACTTGACAAAATTGTTCTCAATTACTGTTGATTTATATAATCTAATAAATTGGTGTATATTGTTTGATAGTTTGCAATACAAAATGAGTGTCATGAGCAATCAAATTGTTGGGAAATATTCAAAGAAGTGGACTAATTAGATGATATATGATAAAATAATTGAATGGAACGAGAATGCCCTAGATGTAAGAGTAAAGAACAACAAATGAATAATGGACACCA
>WRGC01000031.1 GCA_009787385.1 Bacillota bacterium | reverse complement strand
AGTTATAGCCCCCTAACAAACGTGGGTATCCTATATACCCCTTAGGTAGTGATTAGAGTTAGGTTGCTATAATAAACGACAGGTGATAGAGATATACCTGTGCGTGCGAAGTATCCCACTTTACCGAAAGGTAGGGTGGGTATCTTCTATAATTGGGGTAAAAGGTTGACAAAGAAGGGAAATAGTGGTATACTAGGTAGAATAATAAAGAATAGTAAAGAAGAAATGCATTATTTGAATACGAACCAATAACTTGGTATATGAGTTTTTTGGAGTTAAAAAGCTATAATGAAGAACTTAATAACCTATTTCAAGCTATACAACAACCACTAGATAAAATACATTGTATATAGATAAATCAGTTCAAAGCAATACAAAACAAGACACGCAAAAACATAGCCTTTCTATTTGCTGGGGTAGAGATGGGTATGAGCTAATTGAACATGATTTTGTTTATACTTCATTGAGCAAAGAATTAAACAAATTATATAATTAACAAAAAATTACGAAAAACAAAAACTGATTTAAAGTCACAAAGCTTGATTTGTGACTATTGTTAAACTAGTAGAATAGTTTGATATAGAGTGTATTAGATTTATTTAACAATACACTCTATTCTTTAATTTTAACACTATAATAGCTTACGATAATAGTTAATATAATTATATTAACTATTATTTTTTACCCCAATATAGTATTTTAACGCTAACAAATTCTCTTACTGTAATGAGATCTGATAAAGTTAAACTATCTACATATATTATATATTTTTCTTCATTAATACCAGAACCTACAGAAATTATTGTATATATGTCATAATCATTATCATTCCAAATTGAATAATTGTCATATATGTACTTACTGTCATAAGTAGCACCAATATACTCAATAGTCGGCTTTTTATTGGTTTTACAACCAATTAAACTAAATACTGTAATGCACATTAATAGCATTATCAATATTTTAGCAAATGATTTTTTTGATAGTTTAATATTTTTATTCATTATTTTATCTCCTATATTTTTGAATATCCTTTGTGTTGGTTAATATAATTTTGAATTATTATTTAATAGAAAAGCTATATTTCAAAATTTTCTTATTAAGCAATTATTTATCTATTATACTAAAATATGTCTAATTTGTAAATATATATATATATTGGTTGTTGTAAATATGTGGAAATTAAAATTTATAATTATATGTTTGATAATAAATGGTATAAATAATAGTAAATATATTTATATAAACAGTATAGTTCGCAATAATACTATTTTACTATAACTAACTATTGATAATTTGGTGGGGTATAATTTTGTCATGTAAATAGAATACTACTTTTATGCAAATTAAAGATAAACCTATGTTGTCATATGTTAATTTATCCGAAAGAGAGATTTTGACAAAGTTTGGATATAATGGAATACCTAGCGAGGTGATAGTATGAGTACTCAAAAACTAGCCTTAGAAGGTAAAAACTATGCACTAGATCAACAAAAAGTAAGATATAATGCTTTTGTAGACAAGTATAGTCCAAGGACTAGTGTAAGAAGTTCGTTATTGCATAGTTTTTTTGTAGGTGGAATAACTTGTTGTGTTGCTCAAATTTTGCATCAAGCTTTGCAACTAGCTTTGCCTGATACTACTGGAGATATTATTGCCACATATACTATTATGATTTTGGTATTTAGTGCAATCTTTATGACAGGTTTAGGGTGGTATGACAATTTGGGTAGATGGGGTGGTGCGGGTAGCTTTTTGCCTATTACAGGATTTGCTAATGCTATGGCTGCAAGTGCTATGGAATTTAAGACAGAGGGATTGGTTTTTGGTACATCTGTAAAGATGTTTAGTATAGTGGGTCCTGTTATAGTTAATGGTGTAGTGTGGTCTAGTTTGTTGGGTATGGGACATTATTTGATTGTTGGTTTAATAGGGTAAATTATGAAGATATCGTTATTACATGAGAGTGCTGTAGACTGTAGCTTTGAAAAAGAGTTGGAGGAAGCTACTACAAAAATAAAGCATATTTACAACAAGACTCGTCCGCACAAAGTTTTGTATTTTGACAACCCTAGTTATGTCTCTGGGCGAATGTCCATTGTCAGCAGAAAAGAGGGAGAAGGTCCAATTGGAAAGTACTTTGACAAAATACAAAATGATGCAAAGTATGGACAAAAGAATTTTGAATTGGCTGAAATCAATTTTTTGCAAGAAAGTATTTGGGGGGCAATACAGTCGGCAAATCTCAAAATAAGTGATATTGATTTAATGTTAAGTGGAGATTTGCTCAATCAATTGACAACATCAAATTATGTAGCACGCAATCTAGGTTTGCCTTTTTTGGGTGTTTATAGTGCGTGTTCATCTATGTCGCAAGCTCTATTGATGGGTGCTGTAATGATAGATGGTGGGCATGCTAATAATGTCGTATGTGGGGTGTCTAGTCACTTTGCGTCGGCTGAGCGACAATTTAGAATGCCTTTAGAATATGGTGGACAAAAACCTCCATATTCTCAGTGGACAGTTACGGGGGCAGGTAGTACTGTATTGTCAAGCAAGGATAATGGTGGTATAAGAATAGTTAAGGGACTTATGGGTACGGTAGTAGATATGGGTACTCATGATATTGCCAATATGGGTGCAGCAATGGCACCAGCTTTTTTGCATTCATTGGTTTCATTTTTTAATGAGACAGGTACAAATATAGATGATTATGATTTGGTAGTATCAGGTGACTTGGGTAAATTAGGTTCTGATATTGCTAGAACTATAGCATTGGAAGAAGGGATACGCTTGGGGCATAAATATATAGATTGTGGTGCAATTATGTACAATAATTATCAAAATGCATATCAAGGTGGTAGTGGTTGTGCATGTAGTGCTACAGTAATCAATGGCTATATTTTGCCTCAAATGCTAGATAAAAAATATAAAAAAGTATTGTATCTAGCTACAGGGGCATTGATGAGTCCTCAAAGCACTTATCAAGGTGAGAGTATCCCTTGTATTAGTCATGGAGTATTGTTTGAAATATAATATATTTGCTTTATCAATACCTTAAGTTTGTGGTATAGAATTTTATTCAATTAGCAATATTATGCTAGTTGAATTTTGTTGTATATGTATGATATTCATTTAATTTAACTTGACAAAATTATAAATATATTGTAAAATAATAATGAAATATTAGGTTTGTAAATTTATATTATAGGAGATTTACATGATTAATCAATCTATAGTTTTTAATATTTTAGCATCATCAAGTGATACTAGTACAGAACCACCTACTATATTAGGTATAATATTCTTGCTCTCATTTTTTGTTTTTATTGTGGGTTTGAGTATATTGCTTAGGTTTTTGATTTATAGAAAGAAGTATTTTTATGATTATAATGGGTACAAGATTATGGTTCATAAAAAAATTTTCAGTATAGAATTGTGGCTTAACCAACAAAAAGTTGCAACTAAGAGTTGTAGTGGACATTTTTGGTTGGGAATAATGGCTGGGGAAAGAATTTTGGTCTACCAACATGGAGATATGCAATTTGTAGTCAATTCAAGAGTTGGTTATCTTAGGCTACATACGATACTAACATGCAACAATTTTTTGATAAATCCAATTGATGTGAAGTAGTAATGAAATAGTATGGTTGATTGTATTTTTAATTAATGTTAAAAGAATTAATTGAGCATATATAATATAATGCAAATAAAATCCATACAATGAGATATGTAGTTGTATGGATTTTATTTGCAAACATGTAAAAAAGTAGAGTAAGGGCATGAAAAGCACTACAAATTAGTTGACAAATACTACCATAAAAGGTAGTATACTACCATTTCAATGGGATACATAGAGATAAGTAAGAAGCTATTGAGATAAGGAGACATATGATAATACCAGTTGTAGCTATTGGAGTAGTTGCACTTCGTGGAACAAGCTACGATATGCAGACAGTGATACAATCACAAGAGAAAAGTATAGGGATAGGATTTGATATAAGAGAAGAGATGCAAAGAGCGTTGCGAGATATGAGAGATACAAGGACACAATTGACAGAGAAGCAACAAGAGTTAGTAAATAAGTACAACCAAGAATATGTAGATAGATTTCTTGAATTGTATGAGATTAATGATACTAATGAATTGATGGAGTTTGTGTTTTCGCAATTAAGTGAATATGAGTGGGATATAATCAATGAGTATTTGCCTACCGCATTACAGTCAATTGGTATAGAGTTTGGAGATAGTCAACAGAGAGGTAGTGTAACTTTAGATATATCTTTAGAAGTTAGCAATTCAATTTTTTGGGGAGCAGTTGCGTCAGTTGTAGCAAAAGCTATTGTTAAGGGTGCTTTGAATGGACTTATCACAATTATTACCTCTTCTTTTACTGGTGTTATGGCAACTATCGGATCTATATTGGGTGAAATAATTGGTGCAGCAATTGGTTGGTATATAGGTAATTTGATTTTTGATTTGGTAGAACCTGCTTTGAGAAAATTTTTTGATAGTCTTGGGGATAGTAGTTCATACTATAATTACTTTGATTGGAGAATATTTGAGCTGGATGAGTGGTGGAATCCTATCAATGGGCATCCTAATTGGAATATAACAAGACTTCTCGTTTCTTTACTCTATTCATTTTTATAAAGAGTTATGGAAAAGCAAAAAAGTTGATTGCTATATAGAATATGTTCCACAATTTATTAAGGATAATATATTATTATTGTTTAATACAATCTTTTTGATTGGACATGGACTATTTACTTTTTTGGCTTATAAGATTTTTGTAAATTGTATATGGATACAAGATGACTCAAAACAGTATGTATTGTTGATGTCTTACTTATTTTTGTTAATATTAGGTCTTTGTATTTTTTTTGGTTGATAGGCTTTTTGACTGTTTGTATATATAAGGTTCAAAAAAAATATAATATCTCATAGGGTACAGTATTTGTTTTTGGCTGTTTTATTCATTGGTCATTGTTTTGTTGGAGTTTGTTTTTATTTGGAATGGGATTTTGTAGTACCTTTTTATCATCAATTATTTTTTCTATTTGGTATTATTTTTGTACTTGCAATTTTTCCTACTTTGGTACTGTCTTCAATAATACTTTTTCAAAAAATTAGAAAAACAAAAAGGATACAACCTGATATAAATCAATAATAATAAAAGATAACACAGAAAGTTATGCAACTTTTCTGTGTTATTTTTTAATTTATAAATTAGTCATCTACAACAAAGTCCCCACAACACATATATGTTGTGGGGACTTTGTTGTAAGTTTAAAAATTTTATTTTATTATACAAACTACATCTACTGTCCTGCCAATCTCTTGTACATTGCCAATCTATCCTTATTGTCTTTATCTGCTTGTGTAAATAGCTCCTTGGCAACTGTTGGGTTTGATTTTAGCAATGCTCTATATCTATTTTCTGATTCTAAGAATTCGTCTAGGTTTGAAGTTGGGTCTTTGCTATCTAGTATAAATGGATTTTTGCCCTCTGCTTGAAGTGCAGGGTTGTATCTATATAGATTCCAGTATCCTGATTCTACTGCCTTTTTGGTTATAGCTTGCCCATTTGACATATCAATTCCATGTGCTATACATGTGGAGTAAGCTACAATCAAACTTGGACCATTGTATGCTTCAGCTTCCGCTATTGCTTTTATAGTATGATTCATGTTAGCACCCATTGCTATTTGTGCTACATATACATAGCCATAACTCATAGCCATTAGACCCAAATCTTTTTTCTTGGTGCGTTTTCCTGAAGCTGCAAATACAGCTGTGCTTCCAATTGGGGTAGACTTAGATGCTTGCCCGCCAGTGTTGCTATAAGATTCTGTATCTAGTACGAGTATATTTACATCTTCGCCCATAGATATAACATGATCTAGTCCACCAAACCCTATATCATAAGCCCAACCATCACCACCAAATATCCAAATACTCTTTTTGACTAGACAATCAGACTCTTGTGAGATATATTGCAATACTTCTTTTAGTTTGCCTTTGACTGTCTTTAATGCAGTCATAATACTTACTTTTATTTCGGGAGCAAGTTGTTTTGTTGTGTCGGCATTTTGTTTGTGTTGTATCCATCTACCAAACAAATCTTTGAGTGTGTCATTTACACCCAATTCTATTGCCAAATTCATTTGTTCCTCTACTTTAGAACGGCGAGCAGTATATGCGAGATGTATGCCATAACCAAATTCTGCATTGTCTTCAAACAAGCTATTTGCCCATGCTGGACCAACTTGTTCGGCATTGTGAGTATATGGATTGGACGGGGCAGAACCCCCGTATATACTTGTGCAACCTGTAGCATTAGCAATAATCATGCGATCGCCAAATAGTTGAGTGACTAGCTTGATGTATGGGGTTTCACCACACCCAGCACATGCACCGCTATATTCAAAATAAGATTGTTTGAATTGGCTGCCTTTGACAGTGTCAGGCTTAAATTTGTCAGATACATCTATAAATGGAATAGTATCTGTATATTTTTGATGTTCCAAATTTGCTAATGCCAAAGGTGACATTTTGAGAGCTTTATTTTTGGCAGGACAAACATTGACACAACTACCACATCCTGTACAGTCTTCAGGGCTAATTTCTATGCGATATTTGTATTTTGTAGTATCATTCTTAAATCCTGTAGCATCAAGTACTGTATAATCATTTGGAGCATTTTCAGCTTGTTTGTCAGTCAATAGCACAGGTCTAATTACAGAATGTGGACAAACCAATGCACATTGATTGCACTGAATACATTCTTCAGGTATCCATTGTGCTATCATGTCAGATATTCCTCGTTTTTCAAACTTAGTAGTACCTGATACAAAACTACCATCTGCATTAAATGCACTTACGGGCAAGACATCTCCACCCATTTTGTTTATGGGATTGATAAAAGTATCATAATAATCATTGCCAGTATCAGGTTTTGGTGTTCCGCCTGTAGTGGCTTTCTCCCATACTTTTTTATCATAATCCACTTTGATTAGTCCTGCAAGAGAATTGTCTACTGCAATAAAGTTTTTTTGGACTACATCGTCGCCCTTTTTTTGATATGTCTTTTTGATTGCGTCTTTGATATAGCCAATTGCCGCATTGATATCAGGTATAACATTAGAAATTTTAAAGAATGCTGTTTGCAACACGCCATTAGTTCTACGCCCCATACCACTGTCTCTAGCAATTTTGGTAGCATCTATGATATAAAATTGTATATTTTTCTTTGCAATTTGTTGCTTCATGCTAGCAGGCAATTGCTTGTCTAGCTCTTGCTGTGACCAATTTGTGTTGAGCAAGAATACACCATTTGGTTTTAGATCATGCAACATGTCATAAGTCAATACATAAGCTTGATTGTGGCATGCTACAAAGTCAGCATTTTCTACTAAATAACTAGACTTAATACGATTTTTACCAAATCTCAAGTGAGAAACTGTAAGCCCCCCTGACTTTTTAGAGTCGTATACAAAGTGTCCTTGAGCATAGAGTGGGGTATTGTCACCTATAATTTTTATAGTATTCTTATTGCTTCCTACAGTGCCATCACTACCCAATCCATAGATTTTGCATTGAGTACTACCTTCAGGGCTAGCATTGATAACTTCGGGTATGTCTATGTGTGTATTGGTAACATCGTCTACAATATTTACAGTAAAACCATTTTTAGGATTTTTGGTAGACAAGTGAGCAAATACAGCATTGGCGTGTGTTGGAGCAAATTCTTTAGCACCCAAACCATATCTACCACCGACAACATTGATATTGGTGAGACCGCTTTGTGTCAAGGCTGCTACTACATCTAAGTAAAGTGGACCGCCTGTACTTCCAGATTCTTTAGTTCTGTCAAGGACTGCTATAGACTTTACAGTTTTGGGTATAAGACTTACAAAGTCTTTGATACTAAATGGGCGATATAGCCTAACTTTGATTAGTCCTACTTTTTGCCCTTTTGAAGTTAAATAATCTATAGTTTCTTCCACTACATCTGTAGAACTTGCCATACAAATAATAACTCTATCAGCATCCTTAGCTCCATAGTACTCAAACAATCCATACTTGCGTCCAGTAACTTTGGATACTTTATCCATCATTGATTTTACTATTTCAGGCACTGCATTGTGGTATTTGTTGGAAGCTTCTCTAGCTTGAAAGTAAATATCAGGGTTTTGAGCTGTTCCTTTTTGAGATGGATGTTCTGGATTCAACGCTCTTTTGCGAAATTCATGCAAGCACTGTTTGAGATCATCATCAACAAAACTAGCCAACTCATCATAGTCAAATACATCTATTTTGCTAACTTCGTGACTAGTGCGGTATCCATCAAAAAAATGCAAGAAAGGAACTCTAGATTTGATAGTAGACAAGTGTGAGACAGTAGCCATATCCATAGCATCTTGTACACTAGAACTAGCCAACATAGCAAACCCAGTTTGGCGTACACTCATGACATCGCTATGGTCATTGAATATACTCAAAGCATGGTATGCTAAAGCTCTAGCACTGACATGAAAAACAGTAGGTAGCAACTCACCTGATATCCTATACATGATAGGTATCATAAGCAACAAACCTTGAGACGCTGTATAAGTAGTAGTTAAAGCACCAGACACCAAACTTCCGTGTATAGCTCCCGCTGCTCCCGCTTCTGATTGCATCTCTGCAATACGCAAAGTTTGTCCAAAGATATTCTTTCTACCTTGAGCAGACCAAATATCTGCCACTTCAGCCATGCTAGAAGACGGTGAAATAGGGTAGATAGCTGCCACATCACTAAAAGCATACGCCACATGTGAAGCCGCTGTTCCGCCATCCATTGAGACTTTTTTCATTAAAAACTCCTTGTATGTTGTATATAAAATATAGGGTATATTAAATAAATAGTCTGTATAATTAAATTTTTTACAAAAATATACAATACAACATAATTAGTATAAGCTTTTTAAAAAGAAAAGTCAACAAATGGTATTATGTTTTTGTCAGTTTGGTTGTGTATTTGGGTAAGTTAGAATATTTGTTATTAATTAGTTGAGTTTATTTTGTTAGCAATCAAATCAAAAGTACTGCATCCTTACAATTGTTAAAATTTTGCAAATTAAATATTAATAAATATGCTTGCAAAAAAAAAGAATTTGGGTATATAATATTAATATAGTTTTAATTATATAAACATTAAAGGATGTGTTTGTGTCAAAATTATTTTATAAAAAAATTTCTTTATTTTTAGTTCTTTTATCTCTATGTGGATTTTTGATTGCTTGTACAAATTTTGCTAAGAAAGATGATGATGGTGGCAAAACTCCCACACCGAATATCCCAAGCATTATAATAAGTGGTGGAGCTAGTAGTGTAAAAGTGGAAGAGAGTACGCCTAAGTTTGTAGCAACATTGTACAACTATGATGGCACTTCAGTTCCAACATACAAGTGGACGGTAGACCCAAGCCAAGCAGGAACATTTGGCAATAGCAACAATGCTGAAAGTGTTTTTACTGCAGGCAACCAATCATATTCTAGTGTAAAGATTGAGATGACTGCTAGTGTAGATGGCAATTTGTACAAAATTAGTAAAAACATTAGTATTGTGGATAAAGACAATCCTATTCCTAATATACCGAGTATTGCAATAAGTGGTGGAGCTAGTAGTGTAAAAGTGGGAGAGAGTACGCCTAAGTTTGTAGCAACATTGTACAACTATGATGGCACTTCAGTTCCAACATACAAGTGGACAGTAGATCCAAGCCAAGCAGGAACATTTGGCAATAGCAATAATGTTGAAAGTGTTTTTACTGCAGGTAGTACAAGTTATCCTAGTGTCAAGATTGAGATGACTGCTAGTGTAGATGGTCAAATACTCAATGCAAGTAAAACTATTAGTATTATTCAAGATGGACAAACTCCACCCCCATCACTTGAAGTACCTAATGGACCAACAAGTCCAAGTGATCCAAACATAAAATCATGGCAAGTATCGTCTGATTTGTGGATTCCAAATAGCAACACAACACCAGCTGCAGCTAAGGCTAGATTTCAAAGATTTTTGAGTAGAGAAGATTTTGAGATATTATTCCCAAATAGATATGGAATGGGAGAATGGTATCCATCCAATCCTGCAACACAACCTGTTTTTGACTACTATAGTTATGACAATTTGTTGACTGCGGCAGAAGTGGTAGCTAATATAGTCTTGATATATGGATATAGAAAAAATCCAGATGGAACTCTCAATAGTTATGCTCCTCAAACTAGTGTTTTGCACAAGAATAATGGTACAAAAGCTTATATTATGTCACAACATCCTGATTTTGATGTTGATTGGAATATCAACAAACCTATACAATATCAAGCTATAGATTTTGGAGAATTTTTGGCTCATCAATTGGATAATGACAACAAGAGAGAAATAGCAACAATGCTTGCTCATATGACTCAAGAGACAAGTGGTGGAGAGGGCGTACAAGGTAGGATTGACAAGGCATTGTGGTGGAATGAAGAGACTAGTTATATATGGGGTTGGACAGATCCAGGGTATGTAAGCACTGAAGACAAAACTTATCCACCAACACCAGGGCAATCTTACCATGGTAGAGGTCCAAAGCAATTGAGTTGGAATTACAACTATGGACTGTTTAGTGATATTTTCTTTTTGGACAAGCATGTGTTGTTGGACAATCCGTCACTACTAGTACAAAATGGTGCATTGGGGTATATGACAGCAATAGCTTTTTATATGACGCCACAAGGCAAAAAAGCAAGCATGCATCAGGTTATAGATAGCAATTATAAGTTTGATGATCAAGCTTATGCAGATTCTCATGGTTTCAAAATTGGATTTGGATTGACAATAATAATAATCAATGGTGGTTTGGAAGGGGGATTGACCGAAGCAGATCCACGAGTTGGGACAAGGGTAGGAGCTTATCGCAATATTTGTAGACGCAATGGAGCAAATATTGATGGAGAAAAGTTGGATACAGCAGGAATGAGTGCATGGGAGTGATGTTGTTTAATTTTGGAAGAACTACTAATGTTTTGAGTAAGTGTTGTTCTATACAAGTATATTAATTGATTTTGTAGTATCAGTTGTTAATATTTATTCAAATAGACCGCCACAACAAATACTGTTGTGGCGGTCTATAATTACTAAGTTCTATTTTCAACAACTCAATTTAGCAATTATTGTGTATATACTCAATTATTAGTCATCAAATCCATCTTCAAAGTCATTCTTGGACTTTGGAGTTTTCTTTGGTACTAGTACTGTACGAGTTATCGTTTGTTTTACTGTTCTTGTAGTTGGAGCAACAAACTCGTCGTCATATTCTTCATCTAACTGTTGAATTATAGCAATTTGATCTTCTTCGTTTATTTCTGTACTGTTTCGTTGTTCTTCTGTAGCTTCTTCTTCAAAGTTTAACTCTTCAACTTCAAGTTCTTCTTCTACAAATATTTCTTCTTGTATCTCTACTTCTTCGTATTCTAAGCTTGGATCTTGAGTTGTAGCTACTTCATTCTTGGTTAGGTTGTCATCATCAAATAATTCATAAGAGTCTATAGCATCTACTGTAGCAGTTCCAAGTGATTTTTGAACAGCTTGATTTCTGTCATAACTCAATTTTTTAGGTTTTGGTTTTGCAGCAACATTGATTTCTGCCCGTTTTGAGAAACCATTGATAAAGATAATAAATAGTATTAATATTAAAAATATTGCAAACAACACTGACGGCAACAATGCCCAATTTATACTTCCTACACCTGTACTCAAATCAGGTGATGGTGGTGGTCCAGGTACTCCTAAGTCTATATCAGCATATATACGATGTTCCAATCTATGCTCAAAGTACTCTTCATAGTCTAAGTCATTTGAAATTGCTTTTTCAAAGTCATTGGCAGTCATAGTTTCGTATGTTATGTCATTGACATATACTGTTCCAATTGCATATTCACGACTATGACTAGAGCCACCAAGAGTGATATCTATAGACAACTTTGGTACTTCAGTAGATGTCTTGACATAAAATATAAATTCCTTATATTCGTCAGCCCACCAACCTTTGTAAGCAGAGTCAGAGCTAGAAGCCTTTTGTCTCGTATCCCTAATATCACTAAATTTAAAATCAGTACCATTAAGCTGTATGCCAAGTCCTATAGCATCATCAGTAAGTGCAGTCAAATCAGCCTTGAGTTTTATAGCTACCTTATAGTAACTATTTTCACTTGTGCTAAATTTGATATTGCTAGAGAGTTTTGATGCTGTAGGTTGTGTGTGTCTTAGCATCATTACATATGGATTTGTACTTTCTTGCAATGTGTTGTCACTATCTCTAGTTTGGTGTACAAAATTTGGAAGAGTATTATCTACAATAAATTTTGGGACATTGTTACCTAAGGCAGAATAGTCAGGATTTGGTATCCAATTGGTAGGGATAAGTTCGGTATTGCCAACTTGGTCATTGCCTCTAGCAGTAGCTATATCAAATACACCCCATCTAGAATTATTATTGTTGATTGTTGAATTTCCACCCAAAGAGGAATGAGTCCATTGATACAGTTGACGCAAGTTCCTTGTGTCGTATCTATCAAATGATATAAATGTATCAGTCTTTTGAGTATATACATTGTATTTTGGAAAATCATTTAGTACAATTGCTTGTTGCAATACAGTGCTATAATGATTGATAAGAGTATCAAAGTCACTTACACTGCCCAAATCATAACCTGTTGTCCTCAAAGAAGCATCAAAATCAGCTGTTTGGGCATTGCTAACAAAAACATATCCATTAGCCAATTTAGAGTTATTGGTATTGTTATCACCTAGTCCCAACCAAATTTCTAATGTCAATTCTGACATTTCACTACTATCTGCTTGTACAAAAAATGTGAAAGTCTCAAATTTGCCATTAGTATTGATATTTTCTATAGTGCTTATTATAGTACTTCCTTTTTTCAAAACTAGGTTAGCACCATATCCGTTAGTTTGACTTAGCAATGTTGTTTGTATTGCACCATTTGTATCAGCATCAAAACTAAACTGATTACTTTTAAAACCATAAGCTGTATTTGATAGTGAGCTTATCAACATCAAATTGTCAGGTACTTTTCCACTTGGGTGACTAGTTGGTTTTGATATTCCACGATTTTTAAGTTTATTCCATGGATCTAAGTTGTCAGATACTGGAGTAGTGGGTACAATTCCATGCAATACATTATCAGTATTGACTGCGTTATTAGACCAACCTGTAGTACTAGATGTGCTAGGGGTGATATATTCCCAACTTGAGGCAGGTGATGGATATTTTAATACATCTTCAGGTTGAATACTATTAAAGTTGCCATTGGTTATTTTGCTAGACTCTGATTCTTCGTCAAAAGTAATAATTGTATTTGTATTTTCCTCTTCTTCAGATACACTAGTTTGTGTGGCAAATTCGCTAGCAGTAAGGCTGTGCATTGTTGGGTTGGTAAACATTGCTACACCTTTCGCTTCACCCTCTTCTTCATGCCCAAGTCCAAATGAAATTTCTACTTTTTTGTCATTGATTGTACTACCTTTAAAGAACACGCTTTGCAAGCTCCACCCATATGTGTCAACGCTATCACTAGATACAATATTCTTCTTAAATACATCTTGTTTCCAATCATTGGCTGATACATTGCTTTCACCACCTATATGAATATATGCACCTACACCATCACTCACACTTTGTGTATTTACCCAAATGTCCATTCTATAATACTCTTGTCTAAGTATAGTTAGCTTGTCTTTGAGTGTTACATTTATAGCTCTAGTGCTAAATTCGCCACTTCCTACCAATGGATCATAGCTAGACATCAAAAGCACAGTGCTGTCAGTCAAAAAGTTTGGACTTCTATAATGTTGAGTCAATCCAAAATTATTGTTTGGATTGCCAATGCTTGCGGTTTGTTCAAATATTCTAGCTCCAAATTTCTTCCATTGTGTATCATTAAACTTTCCATTTTCATCAATAACAGGAGCAATATACGCTCCCTTCTTGTCCACAATATTGGGTTGGGTAGTATTTGGAGTTATTTGTGTCCTAAAACTAGGATCATAAGCAAAATTGCGGCTAATTTGTCCCCAAATTTCTACACTTTTATCCTTTATTTGTACATGATTGCTTTCTACGGTAGGTATGGAGTCGTCCACTAATTTGTTATACAATTCAGGTGACAATTTTTGCAAATTCAAACCACCAAACATTGCATATCCGTTGGCGGGTGTAAATGCTAAATCTTTATATTTATTCTCATTAGTATCATTTTCTGGCTGATTTCCATGCCCAACACTCAAAGTCAAGTCAATAGAATTTGATTTGCCTGTTTGAAAATATATTGCATACTGTACCCAATCATGGTTGCTAGTACTAGAACCATAGGTATTAATACCTACAAAACTTACTGTATCTTTCAATCCATTGATAGAAATAGCAGCACCTGTACCTGCAACAAAATCTCCCGTTCTAACATATGTTGTGAGTCTAAAAAAACTATCAGTAGATATATCTAATGTTGTAGACTTGTATCCATATGCTGTATTGAGACCATTGGTGTTAAGCAATAATACATTCTTATTTGTTAATGGTGTTTGAGGAAATGTATTTTGATCAAACCAATCGTCCATTTCATAGTTGTCTCTGTTTGCTGCATAAGAAGAGTTGGTAAGCTCAATTACACCTGCCTTAATTATATCGTTGTTTGGTGCAGTTGGTGACAAACTTATATTTTCCCAACTGTCAGGACTAGCAGGTAAGTTCCCCGAATGACTCTCTAGACTTCCATTTGCTATTTCTATATTTTTAAAACCCCAATCTGTGGTTTCTGTCCAGTCATTGTTAGCAGCTCGTGCTATTCCAAATGTTGTAGGCGTAACCAAAATTGTGAGTGACAAGACAATAGCCACTAAAAGTGTCAATATACTCAAGTAAAATTTCTTTCTGCTCATTGTTAATCCTTTTGTAGTTATCATTGTGTATTTGTTTGTCTTTGATTATTATAATTTTACAGTCAACACCATTCAACTGATAACTTAAAACTAGGCAATTATACAATATTTGGTAGAAAAAGTCAACTAAAACAAATAATTTTTACCAAAGTTTATTTATTGCGATTTAGCAATATTTTGTGCCTAAAAGACTAAAACTATTACTTGAACACAATTTTGTAAATATAAAATCAAAATTTTACAATTATATATGTTTATCAAAAATTTTGTTGCTATACAATTGATGTGTGATTATAGAGTACAACAAGCAAAGTTTTATTATAAAACTTTGGTTTTGTACATTCTTCACAGCAATTATTTTTCAAATTTGTACAGCATTCAAAGTATCAGTTAAATACAACAAAAATAGTTTACAACCCAAAATTTGTATGTTATAATAAAAATGAACCAAGATAATTGTAATTATTTACAAATTTATATATAAAATTATTCATATTTATATCAAAATAATAACATTCATACATTTAAATAAATATTATCAATTAAAGGAGCAACAATGGCAAAAAATAAATTTGCAGGCATACATATAGATGACAATAAGTTGTCTAAAGATGTGGCAATAACTCGTTTGGATGCTCCAAAAGTTGTTTATATACCATTGTCTCAACATATAGGCAAGCATGCAAGTAGTATCGTTAAGGTTGGTGATAGTGTATTAAAGGGGCAATTGATTGCTCAATCTCCAAACCCTGATGATTTGTCAGCAAAAATATTCAGTAGTGTGAGCGGTATAGTGTCAGGAATAAATATAAAACGCCCTGCAACTTCGGGTATTGCCAATCATATACAAATAGAAAATGATTTTAAATATGAACAGTTTGTTTTGCCAAAGTTGATAGACCCAAGTATAGAAGAAATTATTGATAGAGTTTATGAAAGTGGTATAGTAGGCATGGGGGGAGCGGGTTTTCCTACACATATCAAATTGAAAGTTGGCGATGAAATAGATACTCTAATAGTCAATGGTATTGAGTGCGAACCTTATATAACTTGCGACTATAGATTGATGCTAGAGTATACGCAAGAAATGTTGCAAGGTATTTTGTTGATAGCAAAATGTGTCAAGGCTAGTACAGTTTTGTTGTGTATCAAACAAAACACATCTCTTGCAAATCATCTCAATCAAGCTATTGTATCAAACTCTCAATACAATAATATTGTAGTCAAACAATTGCAATCTATATATCCATTGGGTAGTGAAAAACAACTTATATACGCCGCTACAGGAAGAAAAGTCCCCGCACTGGGCTTGCCAAAAGCAGTAGGTGTGGTAGTTTCAAATGTAGCTACTTCATATTCGGTATACAATGCTGTAGTTAACGGCATAACTAGTTATGAGAGATTGGTTACAGTGACTGGTAGATGTGTGAACAAACCTTGCAATGTATGGGTGTCTAATGGTACACCCATAGAACACTTGCTAGATTATGCTGAGATTGATCCTAATATTGTAGTCAAAATTGTGATAGGTGGTCCAATGATGGGAACTGCCTTAGATAATACTCAGATTTCTACTACCAAGATTATCAATTGTATACTTGCTTTAACAAAGCTAGAGACTAGTTATAGTGTACCTAGTGAGTGTATAAATTGCTCTTTGTGTGCCAAGACTTGCCCTATGAAGCTCATGCCTATGTTTATAGTCAAGTATGGAAATGTAGATGATGCATCAAATTCGGCTAAGTATGGTGCTAAAGATTGTATAGAGTGTGGTTGTTGTAGTTTTGTATGTCCCGCCAAAATACCTCTAGTCGCAGAAATTCGTAATGCCAAAAAAGTAGTAGCAAAGGCAGAGAAAAAGAAAAAAGTTTAATAATCAAAAATTTGGGTATGGTATTGGCTTATTAATGTACTCTATATTGGTTGTATAATGTCTTTCTATACATTGTTGTCAATTTATCTTTGATAACAAATCTAATATATTAAAATTAATTACAATGTAATTTTCATTGATTAAAGTAGGCACTTAAAAATGCAACTATCGTTAGACCCACAACTTATAGGCAGTTCGCCACACATTGTCAAAAGAGACCATAGTACTAAAGCTATCATGCTAGATGTGGTTATAGCTCTCATACCTGTCATAGTTTTTTCTGTGTTCTTTTTTGGTTACTTAGTACTTGTTAATATTGTTGTATGTATCTTGTCGTGTTTTTTAGCAGAGCTTTGCTTTAATTTGCTTAACCATAGACTTAGACCCGAACAAGCAAGTTATAGCAAAAGCTCTGTACACAACCTTTCTTTTTTGGTTACAGCTATCTTGCTTGCACTCAATTTGCCTGTATATACAGATATTTGGGGATGGAGTTGGCATAGCGACGCAATGATGTATTTGAGTTTTGATACTATCATAATATGTATAGTAGGCAGTATATTTGCGATAGTAGTATGCAAAATGTTGTTTGGTGGATTGGGACAAAACTTTGCCAATCCAGCATGTACTACTAGAGTGTTTTTGTTGATTGCTTTTACAGGAAGTATGATGGCACATGTTCCCAATCTATTGTTTGGAGCAAATACAGGAGGATTGTATTTGACTACTGGTGCTAGTTGGCTTGGTATGACAGGTGATAGTGTATACAATACAGCTATGCATGGACGCACATTTTGGAACATGTTTATTGGTTATACTCAATCGGCTGCAGTTGGCGAAACTAGTGTATTTGCTATAATTCTAGGTTATGGATATTTGGTTTTTAAAAAACGCATAGATTGGCGTTTGCCCTTGATTTTGATAGGTGCAACAGCTATATTTGCCATGCTCTTTGGGTTTGTTGACAATAGAGTAGATTATACTGATATTTCAGTCGTATTTGGTTATTCGCTTGCACAAGTTATGTCTGGGGGGCTTATATTTGGTGCTGTGTTTATGGCTACTGATTATAGCACTAGTCCAAATAGTTTTTGTGGGAACATAATCTTTGTTTGTTGCATTGCTTTTTTTACTATTTTTATTCGCACATTCTCAGCTTGGCAAGAGGGATTTAGCTTTGCGTTGTTGTTGGGTAATGTAATTTCTCCTATGATAGATAGGTATGTTTATCCTCGCAAATTTGGATTGGTTAAGCATAGTTCTAGACGCAAATTTTCTTGACTATATAGTGTATAATTTATTTATTATTAAACTAGGAAGCAAACTTTATGGATAACAAAAAAACTATTGTATCAGTTGCATCTTTGACTGTCATTGCATTGCTTGCTACGATATTGCTAGCTGTACTCAATTCGGTATTACCGGGGGCTCCTGCTCCAGGTTTGGCACAAGCTTTGCCATACTTAGAAGAAATGATGCCGGGGTCTAGCTTTGCTGTGTACGATTATGATATAGATGCTTTTAATAATGAATATGGCAGTAGTAGTGTCAAGATTACACTAGTTGTAAAGGCTAGTGGAGGTGACAACGATAGCAAGTATGCTGTTAGGTTAAGTACAAAAGGGTACAGTAGTGATATAGATGTGTTGGTAGGCTACAACAAAGATAGTTCTATTTTGGGAGTAGCTACTCTCAATAATTTGGAAACTGATCCAAATGGTAATGTATATAACAAAGAAGGATTTGGTGATGCCTTTGTCAATAATGGTAAAGACCCAAGCAAGCCTATAAGCGAAGGTCAAATTCGCAACGAATTGTTGTCAGGAGCTACTAATGGAAATACTACGCTACCTGCTTATGTGGCAGGCGTCAATCTAGCTACAAGACTTGCAATAATACTCAACCAAATTGTAATTGTGCCAGAGTGGCAAGATGCCAATGGAGCTGAAAATGTGATTTTGCGTGATTTGGTTGATGACCAAAATGCATTGTTTAGCAAGGCATCTAGTGATTTGCTCAATGAGTTTGAAATATTATCAAATGCTGACAATGCTGGCTTGATAAATATTTTTGTACAACGCACAGGTGTAAATGCTGACAAAAATATTATTATTGAAAGTATCAATGCTGGTGATGCGATACCTTATGGTAGCATTAGTACAATGTCTATCTTTGAAAATATAGGTGACAATGCTAAGTTGAATGAGATAAGAGTTGGTACTATGAACAACTCTACTCCAAGTAGACCTAGTCAAAATAATGCATTCAATGACTTTGCAGATAAAATTGTAAAAATTTCGCCAACCATACCAAAGAGTCAATGGTTTGGTTTGAGCAATGGCACTCAAGCAGATTGGAAAGATATATTTGATATAGATACTGGAGCAAGTACTGGTGGCAATACAGGTATGAGTAATAGTATGCGAGGTTATGTGTTTGCCGTGCAAGCAGGTTTTAATATAAATGACAAACTTAATCATGCCAAATTACTAGAACAAGTTGCCAAAGCCCCTATACCACAGCCAGCATGGGGCGTTGTAGGTGGGGATTTGCCACATTTGCAAGCTATGGTTGGCAATGAGATAGCAGATTTTTCTAAAGCTGACAACTCAATGATGTTGTATCATGGTGCAATCCAAGATTATTTGCCATACAATCCAAATTTGTTTATTAGTGATTCAGTAGGAGACAGTGGTACAGGATTTACTCTTACAGAAACTAATACAAAATTGATTTGGGAAGTATTTGTGGGCGATGCAACTATACGACAAAGTGCATTTGTGATGTTTAATATTGATGGTACTATAAATAAAGTTGTAGTAGGAAATAGTTCTTTTGAATCTAATGGAACTAGATATATTACAGATGAAAATAGACAAATTGTTAACAATGCTCTTGCAATATTTGATGGTGCTACTTTAGATAATATAATTGAAACCCACTTTATTGAGACTGATGAAAATGGGAAAGATGTTTTTATTCAAGCAGGGGTAGATAATGAGGATGTACCAATATTAAATGTACCAGAAAATGGTATATCTAATCAAATTACAGTGCAATCTATACGCAATATTTTGCAATCCATAAGATATGCTTTTGAAGTCAATGCAGGACTTGGTGATGCAGCACAACTTATAAAAGAAGCTATCACACCTAGATGGGGTGTAGTGTCCCCTACAGTACTCATTGATTTGCGTCTTATGACGGGTACAAAAGGTAGCAATGGTACAGTGACACCTAGCAATATTGACTTTGTAAGTGCTGATGCAAAAAAGCTTGAGAGTGTTGGTGCATTGACTCCAGTTGCAAAACCTATAACTCCGGACAATGAACAAAATAAAGATGAATGGGACAATTATAGAAATTATGTACAATTGAGAAATAGTATAGTCAATTTATTTGTAGCACAAGATGGTACAGGGAGAGTAATTGTAGAGGCTGTAGCAGATGTATCTAGACATCCCGATTTGGGAAGTACGGGTAGTGCAAATGACAATGGGTTGCAATCTATGTTGGTATTGTTAGAGGGGGGGGGGCTAGAAACA
>WRGC01000030.1 GCA_009787385.1 Bacillota bacterium | reverse complement strand
TTTTTTTTTATCTACCAATTTCTTTAACTCAAAAATCTCTACTTTATCTATGTCTTTCACTGTTTCATTATTCTCCATTATTACACCTTAATATTATTTCATTAACATCACTGTTACCAACTTCCACATATTCCATGTCATGGATATAATCATCTTGTTCTACCAGTAAGTACACTCTTTCCTTATCAAGAATAGTTGATGCCACTCCATCACGATTGGTAAATCTAGGCATATCATCTATCCATACTGCCACATTTTGCAATGGTTGACTTGTCAAATAATCCAACACAATTATTCGTTGATTGACATTCCTAACGACATTGCTTTGCTTATTTTGGACTTCCTATAATAATTCTTGTGTTTCTTTATCCAATGGTTTTTGAACATTCAAAGCTTTATTATACTCGGATTCTGATTTAAAAGTTTTCATATCCCCACCATTTTTAGTAACAAGTGATGATATGTCTTGCAACTGTTATCCTCTACTTATAGAACCTTGCATATTACTAGCAATGCTTATGTCATTTGCATCATTTGACATAAACTTATCACCAAAACCACTATTAACAAATGGTAGCAATTGATACATACTTATAACCATAAGCATGCAAATAAGCAGTATAGCTAACTGATATTAGTAATAGTCTTTCTCATAATGTTTTTCCTTATAAATTATTGCTTTGGCATTTGCATTCCAGTATCTTTGCAAATCATTTGTATAATACAATATACTGACTTATCTTTATATTTTATATCATTAAAATTATTGAGATTATGAAACTGTTTAACAACATAAACTATACTCATTCTACCACCACCATTATCTCCGCTACCACCCATATCATCATCAAACACAATCTTTAATTTCCCGACCATGCTATCATTACTTATTGATTTATATTTAACGCCATAAGAGCCTCCTGCTGAATTTACAACAGGATAGTCGCTTATCCATTCATATTTTTGTTTACTATGCAATCTATCTTTTCTTATCACAAATAAAATTTTAGACAAAATCTTATCATAATCTTTTAACTCACATTTTTTACACCAACTGGATGCTAACTTTGTTTGGTTTATTTCCCAAGTTTCTTTTTGTTCTCGTCTTGTTTTGTAATAAACTTTTATAAAAATACTATCTTTCTCAGTATCCATAGCAACATACTGTTTTGATTGAATAACTCTTTTTCTCTTATTAATAGTATAACTGATTGTTCTTTCACCATCACTATAAACACACTTACCGCTTGTCACAAATCTTAAATAAAATTGATTACTATTTTGCACTATTAAGAATATATACTTATCACGAAAAGCGCTTAAAAACAATACTAAAAACATCATTGGTGGCAATATACAAAATAACATCCATAATTTTTTTGCACCCTCTATCTTTGGTGTAAATAAAACAACGATTATAATAGAGACTATTGCAAAAAAACTAACCAAATACAATGCTACTGACCAAAATTCTTTTTTAAACTTAGTAACAGTGGTCTCATTTTTTAATTCAATCTCACTTTCTTTCTGCAAGTCAACCACATTCTCAAACACATCACGACTCTCCATTGCTACCCCATATTATTATAGAATTTCCATAAATCCCACTAGCCCACTCTTTATGCCATCCATCTACTAGCCAATTGCCATAACTATCCTTTGGTGGTTGCGGTCTATCCACATAGATTGTCAAATCAGTGTTGCCTACAAAAGTATTTCTACCTACATACTCTACTCCTTTTGGTATATTTATAGTATTCAATTTGCCACTTGTATAACCAAATGCCTCATCTCCTATATATTTCACACTGCTAGGTAGATGTATTTGGCGTATTGAGTCTGAAGCATAATAAAGAGCCCCTACACCTATTCTTTCTAATCCATCATTAAAAATCAGTTCTGTCCTTTTGAGTCCATCACCTGCATACAAAACCGCACTATAAAAAGACCAAGGAGCTAGTTCTTTTATTGTACTTGGCATCTCATATCTATCTGCATATCTAAATCGTGGGTATGCAATAATGGCTGTCATATCTTTATTGTACAATACACCATCTATTCCATTGGTGAAATAAAATGGGTTGTCGCTAGACACTTTAAACGAATTCACATTAGCAGTGCTAGGAACTATCAACATACCACCGTGAAAACTCATCAACACTGATTTGCCTTTATATGTTGTAGGTATATCTATGTCTAAATGGAAAGCACCTCTGTATATTGTCATATAGTAAACTTTGTCATTGATTAAAGAAAAATCAGCACTTTCAACTTCATCAACATCACTGCCCCACCATGCGTAGAGAGTAATATGTTTTATTTCACCTTCTTCATCAGTATTTTCTATTTCAGTAGATTCTCTAGCAAACAAATCTACTGTATGTGTAACTAGTCCAGGTTGTACAAAAGACCAACCCCAAAACTTATATCCATCTCTTGTAGGTTGTGGTAATTCTCCGTATTTTGCATTTTGAGGTTCACGATAAGACCACTCACTTTTATACAGCACTGAAATAACTTTTTCTTCAAATTCTCCTGCAGCATTACTTTCAAAATTCACTATTGCTGCTATTTTTTCATATTTAGCATAAAGCGTCATATCTTGTTCTATATATCTGTCACTTGTGCCGTCTTCATCAAAATCAAATCTCTGCCAATTATATTCATAATCACTAGGCGTATTTGGATCAATATCACTTCGCTTATAAGCCCAAAAGGCAAAAACATAACCATCTTTAGTGGGGTCATCTGGCTTTTCTACATAATAATGTCTTTCAACAACTTGATTTTGTACAAGACTACCACCATTTGTATCAAAAATCACTGTATATTTTTCAATTGTTATCCCAGGTTCTTTAACTTGAGTCACACAAGCACTCAACAATAAAATTCCAACAGCAAATAGTGCAATACAAAACACTATACTATATATATTTTTTATTAATGTACGTTTTCTTCTAATTTGCTTCATAAAGTAATTCCTCAATTTTCAATAATATACAACTATCTTTTTTTGTAAATTATATTATAGCTTGTTGTTTTCCATCTACACCATTTGTGCCATCTGGACCGTCATCGGCATTATACCCTTTACCACCATGCCCACCATGCCCACCAATGCCCCCAATTAAGGTATCTACCCATTGCAAATTTATATTTGTACTACTACTCTTAGCAATTGCGTGTCCACCATTTCCGCCATTGCCACCGAATCCCCCTTTTACAGTATCAAGCCACCACGAACCAGATGCATCGTGTCCATTACCACCTTTACCGCCATTGCCACCACTTAATTTAATGTTTGCTTGAGAATATAAGCTTTGTGTCACTTTTATTCCATGTCCACCATTACCTCCACTACCACCAGCATTCCCATCATCAGGATCATTACTTACACCATGTCCACCATTACCCCCATAAACTTCTAATGAAATGTTTGTACCAATTGTTAGATTGTTTACTTCTATTCCATTTCCTCCATCAGATCCATCTCGTCTCTTGCCTTTTTCATTTACCCCAATGCCGTTTGCACCATTGCCGCCATACACATATAAATTTCCATTGCCTTGTATTTGCATGTTTATTGCTTGTATTCCGTTGCCACCCCTATCTTTAACTTCGTGACCAGAATCATAACTATTGCCACCACTAATCTTGACATTGTTTATAACAAACATATTCAAAATACTATAACCACTAGATTTTATTGCAACTATTTTATTGTTTGCCACAAACTTAAGACTATCTAAATACAAATCAAAATCACTTGCAACATTGTCAAACTCAAAATTAATATTCTTATGTTCTATGCTGAAATTGCTATATACATACATTGCTTGTAAACTACTATTTGCATTAATCTTTCCACCACTTTGTGTATTGGAGAAGTTGTTTGAACCACTATCATAAAAATCAAAACTTGTTATTGTCTTGTAAGGTTTGGTTAAATCTTTTTGTTTTTCATTAAAATCATCTACTTGTGCTGTTGGACTTTTTTGTATGACAAAATATCTCTCAATTGTATAATCAAAATATATATTATTTTGAGAGAAAAACATTTTTAAGGATATATTATACTGTGATAGTTTTGTATTTTTATATAGTAGCAATCTTAACTTCGCATCATTTGTTGTTATTGTTCTACTAAAATTGATTACTGTACCATTTTTAATTACAATCTCATACTTTAGCAACTTCAAATCATATTTGTTTTCTCCCACAACAATCCCATCTACCTTGTCACCAAAGTTGCCTAATTGAAACAATCCATCATCACTAATAATAGATTTATCTATTACATCACTCTCAAAAATAAAATCTATTTTAAAATCAACAGACTTTGAAAACTCATATATATCTACAATTATCCTAATGGTATGATTAATAGGTGCATCTGCAGTTACTGTAAATGCTTTATTATCTTCATCATAATCAAAATATTTATTATCATTAGCAAGTGTTTTGGATACTGTCTTATTGTTATCTTGGTCATATATCTCATAGTAAACTTTTATATCTTGACCAAAATCATAGGTTGCATCAAATGGTTTTATAAATTCTATACCTTCAATTGGATTGGGTAATACTGTTATTTTTATTGTTGTGGATACACCATCAGCAATTGCTCTAACAGTTACTTCACCCACTCTTGTTGCTTGCAAAATATTTGTAGTTATGTCAAGTGTTGCATTAGCAGTATTGTCATCTTGTAATATACTTAACGAGACATTTGGATAAGTTGCATTACTTGGAGTCACTACTGTTTGCAGTTGCAATCCCACACTATTGGCTTCTCTCAATAGCATTGTTGATTTGTTGACAAACTCTACTTTTTGTACTGGTACTTTTTTGACTGTTATTGTATCTTCCCAATACATAGAATCTACGAATGCTCTCACCACTACAATACCTGGTTGTGTTGCTGTCAATGTCTTGTTGTTTAATGTTGCATTAGCTGTATTTGTATTAGTTCCTTGAACAATTTCTAGCCTTATATCTTTGTCTATTATTTGGTCGGTTGATGACACAATCTTAGGATTAAGCGTCAAACTATCTACCACAAAAAACTCTTTTGCGTTATCAAAATCTACTACAAACCCCGGTCCTTGCGTTGTGGTTTCAAATGATAGTGTAGTATATATATCTGGATTGTCAATAGATTGAGCTGTAACAATAAAATCACCACCAAAATTAAAGTCTGTTAGGGTTAATTCACCATCTTGACTAATATCCGCAAATGATACATTGGTTCGCCATGAGATGTCTTGAAAACTAGAATTAAGTGGTAATACTCTTGTAGATAAATGCAACACTTCACCATAAGATATTATTGTCTTGTTTTCTGCAACTGTAATTTGCTCTATACCAACCACACCAATTTTAACTGTATTTATTTGTAAGGTAGTAGCAACATCTTCTACACTAGCTAACACAACAATATTGCTACCAACAGGTGTATTTGCGTTAATTCTTATCTCACCACTATATCTATCTATTGTTGCAAAAGTACTACCTTGCACAATCTCAAAAACTGCATCTTGTAGTGTTGCATTGATTGGATTGACCTTTACTTTAAGTATCGTACTTTGTTCTGCTTGCAATTCTAAATAATCACCATCAACAAACTCTACACTCTGTGCTTTGACATACTCTACTTTGAGTGTAGGTATTGTTGCATTCTGTCTTATTTCCCAACTAGCATCAAAATTACTCCATGTGTCAAATGTGCTTTTTATTGCAAAATCACTAGCTAATAGACTCTTTGCATTCTTAACAATTGTATTAGTTGTTGTTTTGTTAGAGTCTGTATCAGTTATAATCTCTACTGCTCCAAATGCTGCTGCTATGTCTGGTTGTGATTTTAACCATGCTACATCTTCAATACTTCCATATCCAAAACTACTCTTTGTATTCTCTCCTGCAATTTGCCCTATTGCTTTACCGCTAAAATTAGCACCGTAGTTAAAGCTATTTACTATGCTTGCTGTTCCATTTTGGTTGTTGTTGCTTCCTACAATCCCACCTACATATGTTCCACCTGAAATATTCCCTAGATTATATGTGTCGTTTATATCATTAAAGTTCGTACCCGCTATTCCACCTACACTAAACCCTACTGTACTTGTCCTAATATTACCTCTATTAGAACTTGTAGAAACTACACCTTGATTGAGTCCAACTATGCCACCCGCATTACTTTTACTCGCAGATACACTCGCTTGATTGGTGCTATTTTTTATTATACCTTTATTTATCCCAACAAGCCCACCTACATTACTCTCACCACTAATTGTAGAAGAGTATAACTTAACACCATCAACTGTACCTGTTAAAAATGAAAATAGACCAACTCCAATGTTTTTTGGGTGTTCTATCTTCAAATTAGAAATAATAAATTGGCTACCATTATACTGTCCTGCAAATGGTATGCTTGCATTTCCTATTGGGGTAAAATTATCTATGTCACTAGCATCTATATTGTCTGTTTGCAAAAAGTAACTATCCAAATTGTATCTCACATTATTTAAGTGCCTACTGTTAGATACTAAAAATGGATCTTCTTTTGTACCACTTCCACCATCAAATATCGGGTCATATGCACGAGCTACAATAGGACTTAGTGTACTTACAAATGATGCAATAACCAATGCACTTACCAACAACATTAAAAATATAATTGACAAGGCACTAGTATGTATTCGTCTACTTTCTTTTGTTCTTTCCATAAAAAGATACCCCAAAAAGCACCCAATATTAAGTGCTTTCCATTTAATCTATATTATTCTTCTTTCGTAAGGTACATTTTTAGTGTACAAAGCTTTGATTATCTATTTGATTATTGTAAAATGAGTATAGAGTTAGAAATTAAAAACACCCAATTTGAACATTGAAACAATCTACTTTACTAGATATATAATATCACACTAAACGCTATAAAGCAACTATTTGTATAAAAAATACATTGTAAACATTTTACATTGCTACTGCTTACTTCACACTATGACATACCTTATGATGATGGGCAAGCCATTTTCATCAAGCACCACTTTTGTTATTCTTATCTCATTATCTTCATCTACAATAGTTTATGTTTGCCATTGAGTCAATCTTGCACTTCACAAATTAAATACTTTGTTTTAACATCATTATATCATAACTAAAAAATAAAACCATCTTAGACAAATACTAAAAAATCAGTGGCAAAAAATCAATAACCCATATAATTGCTGGCTTACAACTCAAATTTTTTATTGTCTTTTTATATAGGTTTTATTTATACATTATTTATTATTGTTTTATTCTTAAATTACACTTATCTAATAATTATTAGTCACAATTTTACTCAAACTGACCCCTAAAACCCCACTTTTACCCCAATTTCTCGTGTGCCTTAAAAATGTATCACTCCATTGTCTGTTTGAATACATTTTGGCACATAACCAAACTGTACAATAGCTCTCTTAATAAAGTCTACTGTACTATCTGCTGTATGATTTTCATATGGATACAAAAATCGTTCTCTTGAACTTTCATCAATTATCGTGTACTGATAATGATATGCTCTGGTAGATTTTGGATAGCAATTAGTGTCACCATTATAGCACTCTTTTGGGACAAACTTACAATCAATCTCCACTTCTGTCCTATCTTATCTGGCGTGTTGTAGGGCTTTGCCACATACTTTTCTATACAATCTGCTACCTTTAAACAACTGTTGACTATATACTTGTACATTGTAAGATAATGTCGTGTGTATGCAAACTTTGTCCTTAATTCACCAAATATCTCTGTATAGCCCCATGTCGGGTTTTGTTCTATTATTGTCTTTATGTATCTCTTTTCTTGCTCAGTTTGACTAGACGGGTGGGCAGTGTGTGGTCTACTTGACTTGTTATTTAGACTTTTAATAGTCCCATCATATCTCTTACTCCACTCCCATATTGTCTTTCTACTTACTCTAAATTTCTTAGCTATA
The DNA here is from genome assembly GCA_009787385.1 of Bacillota bacterium. GTDB lineage: Bacteria > Bacillota > Clostridia > Christensenellales > Pumilibacteraceae > WRGC01. The sequence continues at coordinate 13,936 of WRGC01000030.1, read as the reverse complement.
TACCACTGTGGCTTTTTATCTACTAACAACATTTGCAAAGCTTTCATCTTATCTTTTGTATTGCTCTTTATTTCTCTCATTTGTATTTACCCCACTCATTATTTCTAGTGAGTATATCACAAAAAACACAAGCTACTGATTATTTTTCAATAGCTTGTGTCTTGTAATTTTTGGTAATGATTGTTAAGTTCTATATTTTTTTACGATAAAAAGCTATTTAAAACCTAATGTAGCCCTAATTTTTCAAATAATATCTCATTTCGTTTTTTAGCATCATTCAAAATTTTGTCATATGTCAAAACTTCTATATACAAGTTATTGTCCATTCTATAAAACCCTAGCCCATCAATTGTTTCTGTCAAATTGTGGTTTTCTTTTATTTCTTTTTTAAATTTTGGTGCTATGTCACATACAACATACAAATAATATTTTGTCGATTCATTAACTTTTATATATCGTCCTTGTTTATCCAATACTTCATTGTCTTCTATCTTTCTCTTATATCCCAAAATTTGTTTTAAAGGGTTTTCAGCATCTCGATGCAAATCGTGACGCATTGGCTTTTTTAACTCAAAAAGAACTATTCTATCATAGACTTCTTGCGTATTCTTTTTATCAGTAAGAACTATTGGCTTATCAAACAGCATTATATCAGGACGCTCTTCTTTTTTATCATTATTAAAATGAATATCAGATGATGCATAAAAATAATATGATAATCTCTCATCTATTAACCACAAATTCTTCCCATTTTCATCTATATCAAAACTATCTCGATGCATATTATATATTAAATTATGCATATAAGCTTCCCTACTATATTTACCATCATCTTGTAAATTTAAACCATCTTCAAATAAATCTATAATAGTCTTTCTATGAGTAACATAGTCAGCTAATCTTGTTTTATTTAAATTAATAGATGCTTCAACAATTTCTTTAAACTTTTTTTCATAAACTTCAGGCTCTAAATTTTCTTTTTTTAATTCGCATCTAACTTGTTGAACAATTTCATTTTGCTCATTTTCAAATTCAAAATTAGCCCTATTTAACTCATTATCAATACTAGCATCATTTATTGCCTTTATTTTATTTATTATGTCAGGCTTAGATTCAATTAAATGCTTATACTTAGGATTTCTTTTTACATAATCAATTACCTTTTCTTTCCTTTCTTTTCTTATAGGTTCTACTATACCTTTAACCCTTTCATTAACATCAAACTTTACAATACAATCTATAATTTCATTTATTGTTAAATACATACTGCTTTGCTCACTTTGCTCTTTATTCAACATAAACCTTGTTCTTGTAGAATCAACATTATCATCTAAATAATTTGATTTAACTATACAAATAAACTTATACTCATCATCTATTATACTAGGTAAATCAATTATATACTTACTCAAATCTACTGTTTCAACAACCCTTTCATGTCCTAACAACACAAGCTCATGTTTTTCTAATATTTCTTTTTTAACTTTCAAATATCTACAATAAAAATCATGTTCTTTAACTTTCACAACATACTCATCATCTATAAAATTATCAACCTTTTCTTTATATAGGTCATTAAGTATTTCATTATATTCACCATCAATTAGTCTAATTACAGTAGCTTTTTTACTAATAAAATATTTAATACAGTGTTTTATTATAGCTGTTGCAATAGTTTGCGATTTGGTTTTAACAAACTTTTTATATTCTTGCTTTATGTCATCAAGAACAATACTTGTTCCTTGCTCAAAATTATCTATATCTACTTGCAAAGCATCATCAATATCTTGTGATTTGTCATCAAAATCAAACTTTCTACTACACTTAAAACCATCATCGTTAATAAAACAGCTTTTAATAGATATTTTATTAAAGACTTTTAACCATGATAATCTACCGACCCCCTTACCTCCAATTTGAATTTTATTTTCGGTATCAGACTCCATAAAGGCATTCATATTAACATTATTAAAACCTACGCCATTATCCTTAATTACTATGCTTTTTATATCTTCATTACCATCTTGTCTTTTATTAATTTCAGTAGATAAATCATTTTCTCTCTCAACTTTTATATCTATCTTTCCAGTATCATCACAAAAATTATCAATAGCATGCAATGAGTTGCTTATTGCTTCATATATTGGGACAAGAAAATTTTCCTTATTTACTGAAAGCTCAAAATTTTTTACCCTGCCTTTTAATTTTACATTAAACGAATGTTGCATACTACTTATTATACATTACTTGTATACCATTGTAAAGTATAAAATTCTTTTAACAAGTTATCCAACAAATTTTATATAAGCTGGGAAATCGGTAACATACATGTCTAGTTCTTCGTCAGTATAATCATCAAAATAGTCCTTCCAAAAACCAACTACATAGTTATAACCGTATGGACTGTCTGGAACAACACCAGGGTTGAATTGTAATGTTATTGTTACTGTATTGCCACTTATTGTAATGCTATTATTTGCTGGAATTGTCCTTTCATATGAATACCCACTTGTACCCGAATACCTAAAAACATCTAGAGTGTTTCGTACTACATAACTAGATATTTGTAAATTGTTTGGATTTGTAAATGTCGCTATAATTTGGTAAGTTGGGTTATCCTTATCCATAAACATAACATCTCTATTATTCGTATTAAAAATAACCCACGCATCTCCACTTTTTCCTTGCTCACCAGTTGGACCTTTGGGTGCAGTAGTAGCATTTTCTCCTTGTGGACCAGTATCTCCAATAACTCCCTTTTCTCCACTAGAACCTTTCACTTGTGTTATCTGTTCTGATAAAACTATCCCCATTTACAATTGTACTCCTATATATTCTCTTGGACCTTGTGATCCAGTGTCGCCCTTTGGTCCAGTTATAGATTCCCCAGGTTCTCTTGTGGACCAGTATCTCCTTTCTCTCCTTGCATGCCACGCAAACTACCTTTTGTGTCACTTAATTCACTATTATCTATACTTGTCACTTGCCTCACTTCACCAGACATTGTTACTACTCCCGCTACTGTCAAATTCTCAGTGTGTGTATTAACTACATAGTCCCCTACTTTTAATGGCAACTCATTAAACACTTCTTCACTATTATATCCATACCATGAATTCCCTTGGGCAACAACACCCGTATCATAGTCACCTATCCACCAGTTCCCATTATCTCCTATGTGTGGTGTAGTTCCATCTTTCCCTACTACTCGACCTAAATTAAATTCCATATTACTTTGTTCTCCTTTTATGTTAAAAGCCTATTGATTTCTTCAATAGGCTTTATTTTTTTAATTATACAGTATTATACACTGTATTTTTTAAAATATCCATAAATACTTTATTTCTAGCTGACGCATCACTTGCTATCTGATCAACTGATACAATATAGGTATGCATAAAATGGATGCATAAAACTAACACCACTCATTCTTTTAACAATAGACTCATTCTTTACAAATGGCATAGATAACTCCCCCAAATACAATGTTCACTCTCGTATTATATAATTTATATAATAGTTTGTCACTCCTTTTAGTTCTTATTCTGTATTAAAAATCTAGCTACCTATAATAGCTAGCTCTCAATTCACTACTACTTCTTTTTAATCAAACTCACTATTGACCATGTCAATGATGCACTACACACTATAGCCACTATTGATATCGCTAACATTTATTCTTCTCCTCATTTTTTCTTATCCGTATCTAGTCCAAAATTATCAGTATTTATTAACTGAGTATCAACAGTTAATAAAGCTCGTCTTAATAAGTCATAACAATTATACATAACTCCTTTCATTAAAAATGCTCCGCCCTCGTTATCGTGCAATAGATTAACTGCATACATATTGGCTTCCACTTTTGGTGGGTTGTCTGGTGATATTACTTGTCCCATTTATCTCCCCTTTCTCTTTTTGTTCTTACTGTATTTTATTACCATCTATAATTAGAATAGACTTTATTTACTTTGTAACCATTTTTTGTTATAATATTAAACATGAGTAATTTAGATAATAACACAAATATTACCCCCCCCCGTTCATAAATTAGACATAAATAACAAAGGCAAATTGAACAGAAAAAAGTGGGTTGTAATATGTGTGTTTGCGATATTTATAGCATTGTTTATATTTAATTTTATAAGAACTATAAATACAATTCCAACTATATTGCAAAGTTTAGAAAGTACGCAAAAAAGTTTTGATAGTCTAAGCCCAAATTTATCTCAACAAGAAATAGATGGTTGGCAACAAGTACTTAAAAGTCTTAAATCATCGTTAAACTGGTCTTATACTTATATTATTTTACATCTACTCAGTTGCACTTGTTTTTTATATTTTGCTTTACCAAAACTTATTAATATATTTAAACCACAAAAAACAAATAATGAGGTAGCAAATACATGATTTTCATTATTTTTATTGTAATTGCTATTTGTGAAATTTACCTTGCTGATCTTGTAGTTTGTTATAATAGTGGTAAAAAGTCAGCACAATGATCATCTCTACTCTTTATATTAGCGGGTCTATTCGTAATTGTTCTACCTTTTTTACTTTTTCATTGTGCAGGAGTTGCAAAAGCAAAACAAAATATTGTGACAAAGACAATAGAAAAAGAAAATACACTTTCTACACAATATTCACAAAATTATAATTTTAGTAAGTCTTGCAAAAAGTGTGGTGGCATTATTGCACAAGATATAAATGGCAATTGGACAACTTGTCATAATTGCAACAAGAACCCAAAATAAAAGCTTTGATAAAAAAGCAACAATTTTACAGTTGACTTTTTTGTGAAAATAGCGTATACTATAAGAGTAGTCACTGACATATAGAAAGTCGCCTCTGCTATGTCTTTGAATGGTGGTGACACTTCTGCAAGGGAGTGAGTGGCGTCCACCCAGTGACATTAAATTAAACCTTACTAGCAATAGTAGGGTTTATTTTTTCCTTTGCTTGAATGCAGTTAAAACAAAATTCATCTTATTCCCTTGTAATTCTGGTGACACAATAACCATGTTCCCATGATGCCAAAACTCATATCGACCCCTATCATTTGTCTTGACATATTCTCCTTTTTCTATTGTATTTGAAAGACTAGCAATAAACTTATCAATGTCAATACCTTGCTCACTTCTACGCTTTAGAATGTGCTGCAACCCCATTTCATTATTTCCCCATATTAAATCAATATCTCCTATGTCTACACGACTAAAAGCTGCCTTTACATGACCTTGTTTAGTATGTAAAAGTTTACTAATGGCATCTTGTCCTTTTATATCCTTATATTCTTGTCCTAACAAGTTAGATATGTTCTCAGGGACTTTTCGCACACCACCTAGGTCGTCAAACTGCTTTTGCATACTAGGAATATCCTTAGATGCAAACTTACCATCAATATCCCTATTAACTTTACTCTCGTCAAAATTACTCATTTGTCACCTTTTATAGTATTATAGCATATTGTATACTCAAAAACAATCTCGCCAAACCGTTCTACTTATTGTGTTGAACTGAGTTACCAAAGCTAAATTATGGACTTCGTTTTGAGTATCATTGGCTACTATGATTTGATGATCTTTTACTATGACTGTGTGTTAAAATCTATCTTGTCCCCTTGCTATTGTCATAACTATTGACTGATTTATACCATCTCCTTGTTCATTCTCAGCTTGCAATGCTCGCTTAGATTCATAACCATCAAAAACAAGGTTAAATGTAATAGCCCTAGACAAGTTTAAACTACCTATATTAGACACTTGAAACTCTTGTGGTATACCCGGTTCATAGCACTAACTATGCTAAAACTAGATACTGGTAAAGCAACTCCCGTTTTGTATACATTGTCACTATCTAGAAAGTCAAAGGATATTACATACTCACTATAACTAGACACAGCTGGATACAGTATAATAGTCACTGCAATCTCAACTACTGCTATCTCTCCTATGTTAGTAAAAGAAGAAATATTTGAAGAAATATTTATTGAAATCGTTAGCACATATCCACGCAACAAAAATCTTAAAACTTTTACCAAAGAGATTCAATCTCTATCCCCAAAATTTGTAGATACTTATAAACAATCTCTAATTGCTAATAGTGATGGACTAAACGAACTTGTAGGTGCGGGTCTTAGAAAGGCTACTGAGTTTTTAGTGGCTGATTATGTTAACACAGTTTTGCAACAAGAACCGAAATCACAGTTCGCAGATAGAATAAAGCAAATTGGATTAACTGACGCTCAAACCGAGGCTGACATAGTGAGAATTGTTGGAAATAACCAAATTCATATTGATGATAAACTTGCTGATAAAGGCTTTGGCATTGATGATATGATTGACGCAATAGATAATTTGGTTGCACTTATTCAAATAGAACTCAAACGACCATCTCGCAAACAATTATTGCAACAAATATTATCCAAATAATTTTCTCACTAAATATAACTCATACTGCTCTATTTGTATTTTCAGCATCTCAACAGCTTTTTCTACTGTGCTACCTATACCAACAACACCATCATACTTATCCATTTGAGCTATAAATAAATTAGTCTCTTTATCTTTGTGTATTGTTATCTTATTGTCCATTTTCTCTCCTTACAGTTTTTTACTGTTGACTTTTTTGTTATACTGGCTCTCCAAAGTTGTTGAGTTTACGCATTTTTGCTTGCATCTTAGCTTGATTTCCATCTCTATAAGCGTCCCTTGTCTCTCGGCGTATTTGGCTTGTTATGCGTTTTATATCTGCTATCTCACTATCGCTCTTACCATCTAGTCTAGCTTCTTTTAGTAAATCGTACTGTGCTTTACTGTCTTTACCCCAGCCAGTGTAGTAATTAGGCAAGCTCTTTTGGTCTGTCCTACCTAGCTTTTTCAACAATATACCTTGATTAGACAAATTGTTGATTACACCTTGACTAGCCGAATTTGTACTATCCCTTGTACTTTGCACAACACCTAATGTCTTGTATGTCTTGCCACTAGTTGGGTGCGTTACCATTGGAGTAACTGTCTGCCCAGCTTTTACATTTTCGTTAGCTAGATAGGTATAAGCTTGTCCACTACCATTGTGACCGTAGGTTACTGTTACTTGTCTAGGGGTAACCTTTGAATTGTCTTTGTTTTCTTTCTTGACAGCCTTAGCATACTGCTTTTGTGCATAGCCTTGTTGCCCAATCCTATTGCTAATTGCTTCCAAGACCAGCCTTAGTGTTGGACTGCATATTAGTACTACCCCTATTGGCTACATTCGGTATTGCTTTGCCCATCAAGTCTGTCTTTGTCATTGCCATAGGCTACACTCCTATATGATTTTCTTTCTCTCCAACGCATCTAATCTACTAGACAACTCAACTAGCTTAGCCAAATACTCACTATCATTCTTATACATAACATTTTCAAGCTTATCTATTCTATCTACTAGACTGTTTATAGCTTCTTGAAAAACTGTATAGTTCTTTTGGTGACAATCTTTGAGATTATCTATCTCTTGTCTCAAATCTATCAAGTCGTCTGGTTGTATTATCCTTTTACTCATATTTTCCCCTTATGTAAAAGAGTAGCAAGCTAAGCTTACTACTCTATGATTGTTAGTCTGTTGTTATAAAGTTGCCATTAGAGTTGGTTTGCTCAGTAGATTGTTCCTTATTGTCAACCTTAGTCTCTACTTTTCCAGTACCCTTTTTGTCAGCTTTTTCTTTTTCAAGTTGAGCTTTTAGCATAGCTCTGAGTTGTTCACTATTGTAATCAACAGCCACTTGTGCTTTGCCTTTTGGTTCTTCAACTGTATTTGACTGAGTAACAATGCCACTTCTAGTAGTATTAAGTTGTTGGTCACCACCCCTACTAGTAGAAAGTACACTAGCTGCTTGAACTGCTGGGTCTTGGTCAAAGCTCATATTTGGCAACATTAGTCTATCCTTTATTCCAGCTCTAATTGTAGCAATACTAGCTAGTGCAGTAGTCTCATCAGTCCAACCCTCTCCACCAAATACCGCTTTCAATGCTCTACCCGATACAGTTCTCATACCCATATTCACTTTTGGTTGTATCTCAACACCTTGAACGCCGTTAGCGTCTACAACCTTGTAGCTCTCTGGGCTTATACCACGAATAGTAGCATTGCTAGGACTAATTAGACTGCACATATTTTCTAGCAAAGCTATAATTGCTGCGTCATCAGTGTCACTTGGGTTTAGTCCCATATACTTCCATGTATACTCTTTGACATCACCCAACACTTGGTACAAAGGCATACCATCAAGCCAACCTACCAAACCTTTTTCAAAGTCGGCTACTGTCTTTTTCTCACTAGTGAAAGCGTTCAATCCACCACCTGCTACCATTTTAGCTGCAATATCACTTGCATGATTTGTAGCTGGTAGAGTTAGATACACAAGAAAGCTCTCGTCCCAAATGAAACCTTGTCTTTTATCCGCTGGGAAGTACCCTGCGTATATAGTCCTATCACCCCTAGACACTTTGGCATTGGCTAGTTTGAACTTAAACAATGCTTGGTTTAGGTTGGGCACACCACTGTTGCTACCACTTGCGTCAAAATTGAATAGCTCTACTGCGTTTTTTAGTTCTGCCAAAGTAGGCGTAGCTGAAAAACTATCCATAAAGAACTGGTAGATTTGAGTGGCAAAGTTGTAGCCATTTATATTTCTAGCCAAATCTTGCTTGATTTGGTCTTTACATATAGTCTCAAACCCTCTATCTAGATTGCTAGCGTCTATACCTTCTACTTGTCTTTCTGTTACCAGTATGCTCTCGTCATATTCTTTGAGTAAGTCAATAGTAAATCGTCTAGAATTGACAGTTCGTCATTGTCCATTGGCGTCTGGCATGTTCTTAGAGTTAGTCCAACCACCGTTAGATTGCCCACCTATCATTCTAAACCTACCGTCTAGTGGGATAGGTACAAAGACATCTATCATACTAGCCCTTGTCTACTCAGGTGTTATAAATCTTTCGGTTATTCCAAACCCGTCTTTATGCAAAATATCTTGATATAAGTTATCGTACACCGTTCTACTAACTAGTCTTGCTAGTTGGTTGTTGTTTACATTAAATAGTCCCATTTGTATTTGTTTCTCCTTTACTTTTTCATTGATGGAATATCACTTTGGCTTTACTACTGTGCCTTTGCTCATAACACCAAAAGCTCCTTGCGTCTTTGCTTTCAACTTTTGGTTTTCGCTTTGCAAAGCCAAAATCTTAGCATTTAAACCGTCTACTACTTCTTGGTAATCTACTGGCAAGTCTTCTGTTTGTTCTTCAACTTGCTCTTCAACTACTTCTTGTGGTTGTTCTGGTGTCTGCTCAGTATCTTCAACCTCTAGTTGTGGCTCGGGTTCAGCTTGTGGCTCATCATCAACATCTTCGTCTGCCTTTGGTGCGTCCTTAGACATTGACGGTATTTCATCAGCTTGTTCTTCAACTTGCTCTGGTTGTTCAGTTGTGTTTTCTACTGGCTCTGGCGTTTGTTCGGGCATATCTTCATGTCCCTCCACTTGCTCAGCTGACAAAATACCATTGATTACTCCTTGCATTTTTGTCACTTGCTCTTGCAACTGTGCCATTTGTTCTTGTATTGTCACTATTGTCCTCCTAATTGTTGTGTTCTGTTCTGTTGTTGCTTTTGTTGTATTATATATTCGGCTAAATCATTGACTTCTTTGACACTAGTAGTACCTAAAATATTCTCTGCTAGCATTTTAGCCGTTGCTTGACCTTTGTCATAAAGCTCACTATACAACTGTATCTTTTCAGCTTTTAGGCTACTACTTTCAGGGCTAATATTTATCTCAGCACTAGACAATCCATAGTAGTGAAAATACATATCTACCAACTCTTGTAGTGGCTCTCTAATCAAGTCTATCTTTTGATTGACAAATGTCTCTGTCTTTGTCCTTTCATAACCTATCTCTGTTGCCGTCTTTTGACTAGTTCCATCACTAAGCCACGCAGCTATTGTAGAACTAGATAGATTAAGTGCAAATGCGGTATCGTTTAGTATAGTCTGCTTTTGTACTCTAATCTCTTCTGCTCTCAATGGTGCTTGCAGTGGCAAAGGTTGCCCGTCTTTATCGCTACCTTGAACATTGTCATAAAAGCTAAACACCATTGGGTCTAATGCTTTCTTTCTAGCGTCTGGGTCGTTGGGGTGGACTATGTCCTCGGGCATCATTACTCTAAACCTTGTCCCATAAACTTCTAACCTTTCAAAGAATTTGAGCTGGTCGTATTGGTAGCTCTCATTCATAAGTAAATCTGCCAATGGTTGACCAAACGGCATTTTAGGAAATGCTGGTATGTTTTGACTAAACTTGATTACCCTAACACCTAAGTCCTCATCAAAAGGCAACAACACACAGTTTTTAAATCTTCAAAATCTCCTAGCTGCGTCCAACTATCGTCAGTCTCAATAATACCATAGTCGTCTTGCAATCTCTGTTGAACATACTGTGGCACATCTTTCCATGCAACAGTAGGCCGTGGTTTTTGGTTAAATGTCATATTAGAACTTGTTCTATAGATAGAGTAGTGTGCCATTGGGTATTTCTTTCCCGTTATGTCGTCATACTTAAAAAATCTCTCTTCACACAAATAGTACTCTGTTGTAGAGTTGATTGTATTCTTGTATGTGTCTATAAAACATCTAACGCTCTCAATGTCTCCATAACTGTCTACTGTTATAAAGAACTTGTCCATTGGCAAAGCGTCTAGCTTTAACTGGTTAGAGTTGTCTCTATTCCACTTTAGTAGACTAGCTCCACCCTCTATTGCATAGCCATAAGCTTCCTTGATTGCGTCATTTAGATTGCTTTGTTTAAACGGCTTAGAGTTGATGTGCAAGTTAGTATTTATATCTGTTGTGTTGAATACAATAGGTTTGTTAAAAACTGTGTGCAATATACCTTGCCCTATCTTTTGCAAAAACAAGCTAGGCAAAACTCCATACTCAATATTGTGGAAACCATTTATCCAACCCCTATACATTCCTAGCCGAGGTCTTATAAAACTAGCGTAAAATGTGTAGTACCTAGGTGCTGCCAACAAGAATGTATTGTCGTTCTGCGTTAGACTAAAACTCTCTACACTTAGTTCGTTTCCCACCAAAAATGGTAGATTGAAATTACTAAAATTCTGTATTGTTATCACCCCCTTTGCAATTCATTTTGTAGCTTGTCTAAGAATATCTCTTGACTGTTGTCTCTATCATACAAACTTCGTCTTTCTGGGAAAGACAAACTGTATGGGTTTCTCAATACTGTCATTACTCCATACTGCAAAGCATCAGTACAGTCATTGGGAATATTGTGGTCAATTTGTTTGTTGTCATTGTACCTAAGCTCTTTTATCTGCTTGACTAAGTGGCTGTTTGTATACTGTGGACTAAACCTATCTACATTGACTACACTGAGTATATTTTTGGCAAAAGCTGCATTGCACTCATCTAGTTGGTCACTCTTGTCTAGTTTAGAACTATATGCATAAAGCTTGACACCACGCCAACGCATAAAGTTCTTGTCAGTCTTGGCTTGAACTTGCATTTGTCTATACATACCAGACGCCGAGTCAAATGTCATTATTAGCGGCAAGCGTCTGTCACTATTGAAGTGCTTTTGGATATAGTCTAAAAACTCTACTACCTTGTCACACCTTTGAGTTAGAGCAGGCTTTTCTGGCAACTCTTTCATAGAGATATATAAACTTTCTTGTACTCTCAACTGTCCATTTTTGTGTACTGTTATTGCACTACTCGCCAATGCGTCCCTACTCTCTGCATCGTCTACTGCTATGATTATTGAATTTATAATTGCATTTAAACCCAACTTTCTATCTGTCACCATAAGCTGTTCTCTTGGGATATAGTGATTTGTAGTTACAAAACTATGGAACACACTATCCCAACCAGCTGCTTCTAAATCCCCTAAATACATTTGCCTATATGTCTCAATATCAGTTTTCTGCATTTGAGCTATATGCTCCAACATATCTTTGGGTAGCCACTTCTTGATACAGTGATAAGTAGGTTTAAGTGTAGTCCATCTTTCTTTGTCTACTGTGGTCTTTTCTTTGTAATAGTCATCAAACCACATAGCTTTGCGGCCTGGGTTTCCAGCCAAAACAATCTTAGAATGTCCCGCTTTCATTTGACGCATGAATGTGGACAAACAGTTTTCTAGTATGTTTTTGTTGTGTAGCTTTTGCACTTCGTCCATAATAAAAAGGCTAGCAGGTCGTATTGCCCTCTTGCCTTTGGTAGCATTTATATTTGTAAAGCGTTTGTTTGAACAGCATAAGCTCTAATACAGTGCTTAAAGCGTTTATTTTTTATCTCTTTGTTAGAGAATATCCACTCGTTGTTGTCATTTAAGTTATTGCTCTCTATAAAAGCTTTGAACTCATTGAGTACTCCGTCACCAGCATTAGACAAACTATCCACTCCTACAATGATGTCATAGTTGACATAGTGTAAGTAGTACACATACATAAGCCTAGACAACCCACTAGACTTCCAACTAGCTCTTGGACTATACCACAAGTGTAGTCTTAGTTTAGGCTCATATATATCTTCAAATGCTATCCTATACTCTTTGGGTACTTCTATCTTGAACTTGCTCATTCACTATCTTCGTCCACCTTTGTGTAGTCACTCTCAATACTAGGGTCATCAGCGTTGTAGCCAACAGACTTATCTACAAAATCTAGTTGCACAGATGTTACTTCACCACTAAGTTCAATGACATCTTTAGGTTTCTCTCCTATGGTATCTCTTATTATTTCAAAAGCTTTAACATTGCCTTGTTTCGCTTGCTCTAATAGTGCAATGGACAACTTTTGTTTCTCTGTACTCCCATCAGTCTTTGCTGTTAATAATGTTAACAATTCTTCTTTTAAAGACTTCCTTGCCCGCCTTGCTTTTCCACTCGCAAAACCACCATTTCTGCCTTTTTGTTCCGCTTCGTTCCCGCTTCGTATTAAATTGTCACTAATTTTCTTGCCCATTTTTTGTTATCAAAAAAGCGACACTTTTAAGCATCGCTTACATAATTTTTTACATTATTTTCTTGTTGACTTTTTTATCAATTTAGCATATAATATTAGTATTGAGACTAAACTGGACTGTTTTCAGGGATGTCTCATTTTTCTTTTATTGGGTTTATATCATACAACATTGATTCTTCATTATTCATAATTGCAATATTTAATCTACCGACATAAACCTTGCCGCCAACATCAAGGTCACATTCATAGTAAGCCCACTTCCCAATGTATTCATGATTTTTTCTCTCATTGCCAAAACCAATAAATATACTTTGTTGTATTGCCTCTGCTAGATGTGGTGCAACTTTTATTTTTGTGTCGGTCATGACATTGCTATATTTTTTAGCACTAACTGTTCCAATAGCAATCTCAACACCGTCCTTAGCGTTATACTTACCCCTAAGTTCTGTCATGATATAATCCTTAACTAATTTGCGTTTGGTAGCAAAGTCAGTAGCATTTGCTAACTGTTTTTGAATATTAGAAGTCAAGTCAATCTTAACCACTCCGTCATTCTCACTACTACCCCATCATACAAACTGTTAGACCTAGCAAATCTACCTTGTTCATCACGGCTTATTTTGTTTTCGTCAAAATTACTCATTAGTGTGATTGCATTATATCATAATAAAAGCGATAAATCAATTTTCTAGTGTATTTTAGTCGCTATATCCAACAACTCACAACGCTTTTTTACGGCATTGGTTTGCTTTGTGTACATTGTTTTTGCCCTACTTATTGCCATTGCAAATGTCATTCCTATGGCAAAAGTTCTTAGTTTATATTTGTTAATAAAATTAAGTTTAGCATCACCAAATTTGTTATAAGCATTTACAAAGATAGTAAGAACGGCTTTAAAAGTATCTAACGAACGAAAG
>WRGC01000029.1 GCA_009787385.1 Bacillota bacterium | reverse complement strand
CAAGGTACAGAAATACAATTGGATTATAGTACGCTAGCACACAAGTATTTTGAGTTGCTTGTACAGAATTCAAATGGAACGGTATCATTGGATTTGAACAACATCAAGAGAAGTGTAGTACAAGAAGAAGATATACAAGCATTGCAAGAATACGAGAAGATGTTGAATATTATCAATCAACTTGTAGAAGAAGGGACACTGTATATAGCGGACAATGGCGAGTATTTGATGACAGATAATGGAGTAGGAGATAGGTATTGGGACAATGGTGGACGCAATGATTTTTGGGTAAGGTCAGAGTTAGTATGGTTTATATGGGTACCTGTAGGATATACATGGAAACTCAATACTCAAGCGTATATTATATTTGGTGCTATCACTGCAATAATGAAAGCAGGTGTGTCTATATTGACTGAAGGGAAGTATGCCGCTATAAAGTTTATTGCAGCATTTGCGAATGTTGCGGTTACTTTGTTTAGTGATTATTTGACTGATACTGTGTATGATATACTTTATGCAATTTTTATTGTTGGCACAGCTATCAATCTCGTTTTGTCTCTTATAAGCGGTGGTATTGCTAGTGTGATAGATATAGTTTTAAAGGTTGTTGCAGTTGTTGTTGGACATGTGTTGTTTGATTGGTTTGGTAAAACCTTTTTTCAAAGGGGTATGGACAATTTGGGTGATGCTAACAACACAGTTACAGTGAATTGTAATGTTATATTTCAAGATAGGTCTTGGTCACGCTCTGTGGAGTAACGGTGTATGAGCAAAAGGGTAGTTTTTTGTTATTCTCTATTAATTACACTTGTGTGTTGTTGTTTGACTATTGTTTTTGCTTGTTGGGGATATTGGAAAACTGTTTATCCTATGTTTATTCTAGGTATAATAACTTCTATGCCGATTAGTTCTGTTTTTTCATCTAAGGGTAAAGTCAATTGGGGTGATGGTATTATTGCTTCTATTCATATGCTAATATTCATGGTTCTGTTAGTTTTTCGTATTAATGAAAAAGAGTATTCCCCTATTGCTACTTTTGGTATGTTTACATTGTTGGGAATAGTTTTTATTACCTGTGGGATAGTAGAAGATTTGAAGTGCCGAAAAATTTAACCAATTCCAACAATACAGTTATGGTAGATGACAATGTTATATTTCAATATAGGTCTTGGTCACTCTCTATTGAGTAAAGTTTATGAGTAGTAGATTAGTTTTTTGGTATTCTTTTTTGATTACGCTTTTATGTTGTTTTTTGGCTATTGTTTTTATGTATTGGGGATATTGGAAAGCTGTTTATCCTATATGTATTTTGGGTATGATAGCATCTATACCAATTAGCTATACATTTTTTCCAAAAAGCAAATTGAATTGGAGTGGTACTCTTGTGCTTGTAATGTATATGACTGTACTAATATTTTCTTTCTTTTTTAATATTAATGAAAAAGAGCATTCATTTATTGCTATTTATAGCATGTTGTCATTGTTGGGTTTGATTGCTTTGGGAATGTTAGTGTTGGAAATTTATACAAAATGCAAACACAAAACTTTTATTGCAAAAGATAATGAAACTTTGCAAGATAGTAATATTGAATAATAAATGAACTAGGCGTAATTTTGTTTGATAATATATAAATCCCATGGCAACAAAATTTGTACTGTTGCCATGGGATTTATATATTTGTACACTCCTACAAAAAACAAAGTCAAGTGCTATATTTTATAGAACTTGGTTTTGTTGCTTTTAGTCATATTAAAATAATATATCAAATATTCTTTTTGTAGTCGTCTACCAATTGTTTGGCTACATCTTGCTTGTTGAGTAGAGCGTTGTACATTAGTTCGTCTATAGTGTTTTGTACCAATAGATGAATGTATGTGCATGGGTATTTTTGTCCTATTCTAAAAGTTCTTGAGCGTGATTGTTCGTAATTGGCATAGCTAAAGTCTAGACTATAGTATACTGTTGTGTGGGCTGCAGTGAGCGTAATCCCCATGCCGGCTGTGGCTATTTGTCCTACAAATACCCTAACTGTGTCATTGTTTTGAAATTGTTCTACTTGTTGTTGTCTGTCTTTTGTATCGCCAAATATAAGACTGTACTGTATATTTTTGGACTGCAAAAGATTGCCAATGGCTTCTATTTCTGCTCTAAATCTAGCAAATATCACAATTTTTTTGTCTATAAATTCGTCTAATATATTGTTGAGTTCGTCAAGCTTGGCGGTGTTGGTAGACAGTACAGTGCCGTTGTCATCTGTAGCAAATCCACCTGTAAATTGTGCTAGCTTGAGAAATTTTACCAACAAGTTGTCATGACTTATTTCAAACCTTGGAGAACTGTCCGTATTATTGGATAATGGAGATTGAATTAAATCACCAAATTCAATTTGATCCAAAACCTTGTTATCAGTTTGTTGAAGTTCTGTACCTGATTTTAGTAAGGTTAGTAGTCCTTTTTGTAGTTGATTGTATTGTTTTTTGCTAGCAGGATTGAATTGGACCATTCTTTGTAGATTGACTATTTGTGGCATGTCTACTACGCTTGAGAGTCTTACTCTATATGCTACTTTGTGCATTCTAGCCAATAATTGTCCCAAGTTTTTAAATCCAGTTATGCGATTATTGTAGTCTAAATTTGCATATTTTTTTTGAAAAACCCACCAATTTTCAGGAAAAACACTATCGTCCATAAATTTGTATTGACTGTATATGTCCAATGGACTGTTGGTTATTGGTGTCCCTGACAGTATGATATTGTATTTGGATAGCTTGCCCAATTTGTGCATAGCTTTGGACTGTTTTGTATTTGGAGTTTTGATTTTGCTACTTTCGTCAGCTATAACAAAGTCTATTTTGAAATTGACAAAATCATCAATTTGTCGCCATATGCTTTCATAATTGAGTATTACAATTTGTAGATTATTGTTGCTTGATTGAGATATAATAGACAATTGCTTTTGTGTCTTTTTTGAAGTTAGGTCTTGGATAATTGTATATTCAAAGTCTGCAAATTTGGCGAGTTCGGTGTGCCATACGGGCAATATACTTTTGGGTGCTGCTATGAGTACTCTAGATATTTTGTTGTCCAAATATAGTCGTCCCATAATTGCAATACTAGTGATAGTTTTGCCTGTACCCATATCTGCAAGTAATGCAAATCCTTTGCTGGTGTTGTATGTAGACAAAGCAAAGTTGAATGCTGCAATTTGATGTTGATAGGGCGTAGCTTTGATTGGTAAAGGAATAGAAATTGTACCATCATATTTTTGCAATCCGGCAATTTCTTGTTTGAGTGCATCACAAAAATTAGCCCCAATAAATCCCAATATATCCAAGGCTTGTGGATTGAGCGGGACAATCCATACTTTGTTTATGCTATCCCATTTATGCCCCTTAATCTCTTTAATACTATCTTTAAAGTAATAAGTATTGCCTGTAATGGTGATACTATTGTTTGTTTTGGTTGCGTTTATCATATATTGTCAACGCCCCTAAATACAAAAATTTTGTTGAACATAATAAATTCATTAGCAAAATATTGATTAAATGAGAGTGTATAACAAGCTATTGTTAACAATGGAATACAAACAATCAACAAGACGGGCTTTATTCTTTTTTGACGCCAAAAAAGAACCCAAAAAGCTTTTTTTGGGGGGGGTGCGAATCCCCCCAAACCCCCGAACGCTTTAAGGTTGATTTAATTAGGTGTTTCGTTTTTCCATATTAAGTACTGTATTTGTACACTCCTAATTGAATTTTGTATTGATAGTATAACAAAATTTGGGCAAAATGTCTACAAACTTATTTGTTGGATTGCACAAAATCACTTGACTTGCTTTTTGTGTTGTGGTATACTAATTATAGTAATTTATATTAAATAATAATTATTATCAATAGTAATTATTTGCTATTTTGGAGGAATAAAAACATGAAACTTAATGAAAAAATGAATATCTATTTGGCAAATCAACACATAATGTTTGTAAAGTTGCACAACTTGCATTGGTATGTAAAGGGTAGCAAGTTTTTTACATTGCATGCTAAGTTTGAAGAGTTGTACGATGCTACTGCAAAAGTTTTGGATTCTGTTGCAGAAAGATTGTTGATGATAGGTGGCAAGCCTGTGGCAAGTTTGGCGGGTGCGTTGAAGCTTGCAACTATCAAGGAACTTGATGACAAAGATATTCAATGTGAAGATAGTCTAAATGTGGTGTTGGCTGATATCCAATTGCTAGCTACACAAGCGAATGAAATTGTCAAGTTGGCAGAACAAGACGGCGACCAAGGTACTGCGGATATGTTTTTGGATTATGTGGGTGAGTATCAAAAACTGATTTGGATGCTCAAGGCTACATTGAATAAGTAGTACACAAAGTTGGTGCAAGTTGACAGTATAGTTGTTTACTATGTATAGTTAATTGTAAATCAAAAATCTTGAAGAAATCTAATATCAATTTGGTATTAGATTTCTTTGTATTTTATTGTGTTTGGTATATTGTATAATTGTAATTTGTGGGAGCATTGATTGTTGCCAATTTTGTAAAGTATATGATGAGTTGTTGTTGATAATGAGAGTATACAACGAAGTGATATTAACAATAAAATACAAGCATTCAACAAAACCATAGTTATTCTTTTTTTGATGCCAAAAAAGAATTAAAAAAGCATTTGGGGGATTCAAATTCCAGAATGTTTTAAGGTTGTTTTTATTTAAGTTGTTACTTCATTTCCAAATCTTAATGTACTCTATTTGTACAATATTTCAATTTTGAGTTTTTGTAAACAAAACATTGCAAATATAATAATATTCTTATTTGGTAAAATTTTACATAAAGTATTTATTAATAAATACTTTACATATATATATATATTGTATAATTATGGTACAATAATTAGTAATTAATTTACATATAAAGGCAAATATTGATAAATAATCAATATTATGTGTCAATATAATTGTAATGAAAACTATTGGTTGTTGATAATAAAAGGAGTTTTTTCAAATGAAAAACAAAATTCTTAGTAAGAACGCCGCAAAAGTGGCAATTGGCTTGGTAGCATTGGCTATCATGGTGACAATAGTGGTATTGCAGTTTAGCTTTAAGCAACCATCAGTAGCATTGGCAAGTCCAAGCTTTTCAAAAGTAGAGGATGAGTATAACATCAAAGATGATCAGTATGTGAAAGTTGTAGTGAAAGACAACAACCCTGAGGGTACGACTTATCATTGGAAGTTGACTGTAAATGGCAAAGAAGCAACTATTGATGGCAATGGTGGTACAGATAAGCATTTGGCTATAATAGACGCTATTAAAGATGCTGGTGAGTATAACATCAATGTGTCAGTAGTAGCAAAGCACGCAGATTACAAAGACAGTGCAGGGAGTAGTATTGACTTCAAAGTTATTGTGACAAAATTGGGTGACAATATAGTTGTTGAGATAGTATAATATCACAAAGATTAGAAAATATTGATTGAAATCAAAAAACTTTAACAATTATGTTTTGAGTTATGTGAGTTATTATCAAAAATTAAATTGGATACTTTTGGACACATCAAATAAGTAATGCAAAAATAAGTATTACTTATTCAATTACAAAAATCTATACATTGATAATCTAAACAACAAAAAAGCCTTAGCAATAGTTCAAGGCTTTTTTGATACAATAATTGCAACTAACTTACAAATAACAGTGTCACAATTATGACACTGTTATTTGTATATAATATGATTGCTATGTAATTGTAGTGAGTTGTTTAATAGTGTTATTATAAAATAAAATTGGGGGTGATATTGTACGAAATTGGATAAAAAGCAAAAAGAAAAGTTGAGTCAAGCAATATACAAAAAAGCTTTGGGATACAAGAGTGAAGAGATTGTGAAAGAGTTTGGCAAGAACAATGATGGTGAACTAGAGTTGATAAAGCAAAAGACTTCTACCAAACATAACTCACCCGATATAAGTGCAGCTAAGTTGGTATTGGAATTGGGTGAAAATTTTGATGATTATGATAGTATGAGCATAGAGCAATTGCAATTAGAGAGAGATAGACTTAGAGAGATTTATAAAATTGTCAAAAATAAGGAGAATGATATATTATGAAACTAAACAAAGCAGTAGATAGTATCAAGTGTGAAATTGGTGGGTGCAATAGATTGTCAAAATGGTATCTGTCTTTTGATGGATATAGTAGCGAACGCAATATAAATGCATGCGACAACTGTCTTAAAGAGATATCGGAGTTGGTTGTGAATAAATGTTTGTCGTCAGTTGAGGATAATAACGCTATAAAAATTTAGTATTGTATAGTAGATTATAATTTTGTAATTAAGTAATCAAAATATCGCATATATACAGTTAAAACTGTTTATAAATATAGGAGTATTTTAGATTAAGATGAAAAAAAGTAACTCTTAAATAAAAAATCAACAAAGCGTTTGGGGGTTTGGGGGGATTCCCCAAGAGCTTTTTTGGCGTCAAAAAAGAACAACGCTGGTTTGGTTGATAGTTTGTATTTTATTGTTAATAATATCTTGTTGTACACTCTCATAAATATTGAGTTCAAAATAGCTCTTGACAAAATGAGTTGATTGTATTATAATTTTATGGTTAGAGGGTGCAGTATTCTAGTCGGGCAATCATATTTTGAGGGCGCGGTTAAAAGTGCGTCAAAGGGCATATCGATGAAGTTTTTGGTACTTTGCTTTTGCTGCCCAAGCAAGGGCGGGTGCTGGGAGTATAGGACTATGGGCGGCCGCAATGGCATGCGTCTACCGACCCATTTTCTGCGGAGGCTAGATGAGAGACTATTGTTTCTTTTTTAGAACACCTGCTATATGACGAAATATGTTATTGTGTGGTTATTCTATTTGGATTGCTATAGTGATAACGATTTTTTTGTGTACAGTGTAGCCTGCCATGAGTGATTATTGCGGACTAGGGGTCACCTATATTTCGTCGGCAGATGAGTATAGGCATTGCCCTAAGAAATTTTAATTGCAAAAGTGGATAGAAGTATGGTTGAACGGATAAGGAAATCTTCTAGACTGTAGCTATAAAGTGTGTTGGGGATTATAGTGTGATTTGTACGGCGATTTGGTTGTAGAATTTGGCAACTTTCTACTATTGTGCATAAAAGGAAACTGCTTGGTCGGCAACGACAAGTGCATAATAGGGAAATCCTACCAAACTTATGTCACAGGGTTTACTCAATACATTGCCCTCTAATATTTTTGCAAATCAAACAATGAAAACAGACAAAAAAAAATTTAATTTTTGGCCTATCAAAATTGTAATATTGTCTTTTGTATTGGCGATTGTTTTTGGTGTGTTTTCTGAGTTGGTGTTGGATGGGGCAGGAATAGCAATATCAATTGTGGTGTTGCTAATTTTTTTGTTTATTGCATTATTGGCGGACTTGATTGGGACGGCGGCAACGGCATGTGACAAGGTATCTTTTTTAGCTATGGCATCACGACGAGTCAAGGGTGCTAAATCTAGTATTTGGTTAATCAAGCGGCAAGATAAGGTAGCCAATGTGTGTAATGATATTATTGGAGATATTTCGGCAATAATCAGTGGAGCGGTAGGTGCTGGACTTAGTTTGTCTTTGGTAAAAAATACAGGTATGAATATGCTGGCTGCTACTGTGCTTATCAGTGCATTGATAGCGAGCATTACTGTCGGTGGTAAATCTATGGTAAAGACATATGCAATTGCCAATAGTCACAAAATAATGAGAATTTCGGGTAGAGTGGCATATGTATTTGGTATTGGGAAATAGAGTGTGGGTGCAACAACTGTTGCTTTTGTAAAAATAAATTATTTTTAATTTGATAATTGAGATTGCATAACTAGCAGTTATTAACAATAATATACAACAATCAACAAAACAGGCGTTATTCTTTTTTGACGCCAAAAAAGAATCAAAAAAGCTCTTGGGGGGTTGCGAATCCCCCCAAACCCCCGAACGCTTTAAGGTTGATTTTATTTTGATGTTTCGTTTTTGCGTTGTTGCTTTTGTAAAAAATAAATTGTTTTTAATTTATACTTATATATAAATGGATATTAAATCAAAATCAATACAAGAGTTGGAACAACTTTGCATTGAGATACGCAGACATATAATAGACAATGTATATGCCAACGGTGGACATCTTTCTAGCAATCTTGGTGTGGTTGAATTGACTGTTGCCATGCATTTTGTATTTGATTTTTATAAGGATAGATTGTTATTTGATGTGGGGCATCAGTGTTATGCTCACAAGATATTGACGGATAGAGATTTGAGCAACTTGAGAAGCGATAATGGGGTCACAGGCTTTCCAAACCCTATGGAGAGTGATGCTGATGTATTTTGTGTTGGACATGGGACTACTAGTATTTCTCAAGCTGTAGGTTTGGCTAGAGCTAGAGATATAGTTGGACAAGATTACAACATTTTAGCACTTATTGGTGATGGTGCTTTTGGTGGTGGAATGGCTTTTGAAGCATTAAATGACTTGGGAGAATGCAAGAAGAAAGTAATTATTGTGTTAAATGACAACGAAATGTCTATTTCACCCAATGTTGGTGCTATGTCTATACATTTTTCTAAACTTGGTCAGAGCAAAAATTTTGCTACATTTAAGAATAATATCAAGAGGGGTTTTCAGGTTTTGCCTGTTGTTGGTGACAAGATTGTCAAGTTAGCACAAAAGGCAGAAAAGACAATTAGTGATGAATTTAGCAACAACATAATAAGGGCTATGGGGATTAAGTATTTTGGTCCTTATGATGGTCATGATTTGGCAAATAATATACAGTTGTTTAAATTGTTATCCAATGAGAATGGACCTGTTTTGATACATTTTTTGACTCAAAAAGGTAAAGGTGTAGTATCAGCACAAAATGACCCTGAAAATTTTCATGGCGTTGCTGCAAAAAATCCTAAGATACTCATAAGAGACTATGAGACAGAAAAAGTAGATATGCTTTCGGTATCTGACAACAGCAAACCATCATTATTGTTTGCAGATTATATGAGTGAGGCGTTGATAGAACTTGCAGAAACTGATAAAAGGGTTGTGGCTATTACTGCAGGTATGACTGGTGGTACTGGGTTGGTGAAATTTGGAGAGAAGTTTGGGAATAGACTTATTGATGTGGGAATGGCAGAGCAACATGCAACTACTATGGCATCGGCATTGTCTAAAGGTGGATGCAAACCATTTTTTGCTGTGTATTCTACTTTTTTGCAGAGAGCTTTTGACCAAGTTATTCATGATGTTTCTATCAATGGTATGTCAGTTGTTTTTTTGATAGATAGAGCGGGTGTAAATGGAGCAGATGGTGTGACGCATCAAGGGGTATATGACATAGCATATTTGAGCCAAATACCCAACATGACTATAATGTCTCCAAAAGATGGACAAGAGTTGAAATCTATGATAAAGTTTGCGTATACTTGTCCAAACTCTATTGCAATAAGGTATCCCAAAAATTTTGGTAAAGTGTACAATACAAACCATGAAATAAATTATAGTTGGGAGCAAATAAGACAAGAGAATAATAGTATAGTTGTCATAGCTACAGGGAATAGAATGCTTGACATAGCTATGCAAGTCCAAGATGTGGATATAGTGTATGCGACATTTATTAAGCCATTAGATTATTCGTTGTTGGATAAAATTGCATCAAAATATAAGTTGGTAATAACTTTAGAAGATGCAATCAAGATAGGCGGTATGGGGCAACAAATAGCATGTTATTTGCAATCAATAGATAATGCTCCTAAATGCGTAGTATTTGGACATGGAGATAGTCACATATTTTCTTTGGATCAAAAATCTGTATTTGCATCATCAGGAATTGATGTTGTTGGAGTGCAAAGTGTGGTAGATAGGTTTAAAAATAGTTAAAGTACAAGTATTGCAAAGCAAAATTATTTTTTATTAAATAACACTTATGGTTTGTAAATCACAACAAACTTATTTTCAACAGTTGCTTTTAGCTTTGTAAATAAGTGTACAAATAAAGTTATTAATATTAAGAAAAGAAACACATAGATAAAATCAATCATAAAGCTTTTGGGGGTTTTGGGGGATTCCCAAAAAGCTTTTTTGTTTCTTTTTTGTCGTCAAAAAAGAATAATATTTGTTTTGTTGATAGTTTGTATTTTATTGTTGATAATCTTTGGTTGTACACTATCCTTTGCAATTGATACTTTTTAACTTTAGTTTATTTTCCAATGTTTTACAAATATAGTCTTGTTTGAGTTATCAACTTGACACAAATAAAGTAAAAGTGTAAAATTGTATATATTATAGATACACACTTTGGGGGTGGATATATGCAATTATATATAGAGAAATTGACATGTATATCTAGTAGACATAGGTTGCTTGGGAGTATTAGGGATAGAGTTGCGTTAGACAGAATAGAAAGAGCTTTGTTGGGAGATTTTGAATTGCCATGTCAACATTTGCAAAAGCAGAATATTGCTATCAACCCTAAGTTGGTTTTTAACAATATTGTCAAAGCTTTTGATATGTCTAGTCAATTCAATGCATTGCAATTGCAACAAGTATGGAAAACTCTTTTAGAAAATTTGTTTGGTTATAATACTGTGCATATTAGACACAATACTGTACAATTTGTTGACAAAGATACTAATAGGCATACTACTTTTAAGGCAACTCGTACAGTCACTGAGCTTTTGGTGTGTGATAATAATCAAATATTATTTAGTTTAGAAGTTGTGCCTGATAGTAGTAGTGATAGAAATTTGTATTTAAATCCAAATCAATTGTATAATATGAGTAGAAGTACAATAAAAGTATTTATATCTGACAAGATTTATATTTTGGGTAAGACATCAAATACAGTATTGGATATAGGAATATCTCACGATAATCCTATGGGATTTGACTTTGTAAGTCACTTTATATGTGGGGCTTTTGATACTGATAGAATAGAAAATTTTATTAGGCAAGAAAACTATATAAAACTTCAACTTCAACACTTGGTATGTCAAAGACAATTGGCAGTAAAGCGTGTATAAATTTTGTTTTTAATTAAGGGGATATGTCATGACTAGAGATATTAAATTGCTAGCAGTTACTAGTGTATCAGCTTGTTTTGAACTTAATAATGAGTTGGTTTATCATAGTGATGTGAGCTATATTGTTATGCTTGATGGAGTGGAAATTGGTATCAAATCTGATACCAATGTTTTTTCTTTATTTGACTTGACGCCTAGTACTCAATATTTGGTGCAAGTTCTTTTTTTGGATGGCAATATACTACAGTTGAAATTTAATACTAAGTTTGAGAGTATAGCAATCAATATCAATGACTTTCATCCTGTAGCAGATGGTATAGCTTTAGACAACAAAGCTATACAAGCGGCAATCAATGTTTGTCCAAAGTATGGTAGAGTTGTAATTCCTAAGGGTATTTATGCAATATCACCTATAGCACTTAAGTCGGATATTACTTTAGAATTGAAAGAAGGAGTGGTATTATTGGCGTCTTCCTATAGACAGGATTATGCTATATTGCCGGGGACTATTCTAGACAGTGTAGGCGATAGAAATAGCAATACTCTTGAAGTTTCGTCTTGGCAAGGGCAGTCGGTGCAAGCTTATCAATCATTGATAAGCACATACAATTGCAACAATACTATTATTGTAGGCAAGGGCAAAATAGATGGAAATACACACAACTCTACATGGTATAAGGATTCTCAAAATCAAATTATAGCTAAGCCTAGATTGATATTTTTTAATATGTGTGAAGACATACTTGTGCATGGGGTAGAGCTTTGCAATAGTCCGTCATGGAACATACATGCCTATTTTTGTAAGAACATATCCATATACAATACTACTATATCATCACTTTTGGGTATTCCTGAAGCAGATGGTATCAATCCAGAATCTTGTGAAAAAGTTTCTATAATAGGTTGTAGTATTGGTGCAAACTATAGTTGTATATCTATCAAGTCGGGTAAAATTGAATTGGCATCTAAGCATAAGACTGCTTGTCAAAATGTAGTAATTAGAAATTGCAATTTGAGAGGCGGTATATATGGCATAAGTTTGGGTAGTGAGCTAAGTGCGGGAATATACAATGTGTTAGTATCTCAGTGTTTGTTGATAAATAGTCAAAGGGGGCTATGTATAAATACATGTAGAGGTAGAGGAAATTTGGGTATAGTTAGAGGGTTGGTTGCAATCAATTTGATTATGTTAGATGTATGTACACCATTTGTTGTCAATAGTTATTTTAATGGTGATAAAGATTATGGTCATAGTGATTATGTGCAATCACTCAACCCTCAAGCAGTAGACAATCGTACTCCTCAAATAGGCAAAATTACAATTAGCAATGTTGTTTGTCGTGGAATACAACATGCATGTGCGTTTTTTTATGGTTTGCCTGAAGCACCTATCCATGAGATTGAGCTAGACACGGTCTATTTTAGTGTGTCTAGCAATGCCAAAAAAGGCTTGCCCGCCGAAATTGATGGAGTCAAAGAGTGTAGTAGACGGGGAATCATACAACTAAATGTCAACAACATAGTACAAAACAATGTGGTATTTGATGGAGTTGAGGGGCATGGTCTTTAAGCATATACTCAATGCACACACTAAATTGTTGTACAATAATACAAAATAATGAAATTAATCAAAATACCAAAAGAACTGTATCAGCAATATAGGACTGATGTAATATTTGATTGCTATAAGTGGGATCCACAGTTTTTGGATAGCAATACGGTTGCGGATCAAATTTTGGTATTGGATAGATGCGAACATGTTGAATTAGAAAGATTAGCATTGGGATTGTATAATGAAACTATTGCAATAGAGCAGTATCTTGTAGACAATATTGGATTGGCAAAAAAGTTGAATTTGGGATTAGATATCAATCAAAGCTTAAAATATGTGTCAAATTTTGATTTGTCCAAAGCTACTAGACTCATGCGTTTTGACTTTCATCCAATCAAGTGTGGAAATTGGGCTATAAGTGAAGTCAATAGTGATGTGCCTGGGGGATATGCTGAGAGTTCTTTTATGCCCAAATTAGCTCTCAATATAGTCAACTCTATGCAAGATTATAGTGATTCTCAGTTTTTTTGTATAGATTTTTTGGATAAGTTGACAACTTGTATTTCTTCAAAAATCCCAAAGGGTGGTACAATAATGCTAATTCATTGTACCATATTTGCTGATGATAGGCAGGTTATGCAGGCTTTGGGAGATAGATTGCAAGCTTTGGGGTATACTACAATTTATGGTTCTGATCAGAATATTAAGATTGTAAATAGCAAAGTGTTTTGTACTCTAGATGGTTGTATTGGAGAAGTTGATTTTGTAGTAAGATTTATACCATTAGAATGGTTGAATTTGCAAAATTTAGAACAAAACTTATTTCGTTGTACTACCCCACAATGCAATTATCCAATTTCTATTATTTCTCAAACAAAAAGACTACCATTGATATTTGACCAACTCATTGCAAACGGTTTGGATTTGACACATTGGAAAGCTTTGTTGCCACACACTACTACAGTTAGGTATTTAAGGAAAAATCCGCAATATATTGTCAAACCAGTTTTTGGTAGAGTGGGGGAGAATATAGGTATAAAGGAAGCTTGTACAAATAAAGAATATAACAAAATATTGAGACAATCCAAACTACACCCCAAAAAATATATTGTACAAAAGAAATTTGAAAGTTTGCCAATCGCAACCCAAGATGGTAGGTATTTGCATATTTGTATTGGTGTATATATAATAGATGGACTGTTTGCTGGTTATTATGCAAGGGCGAGTGAAAAACCACGGATAGATAGTCGTTCGGCAGATTTGCCAGTGTTGATAGCTGAATAATAATTGCTGTAATAACATCAAATTGTTAGAAAAAAGATTGAAACAAATAGAGTGTACAACTAGTAGTTATTAACAATAATATACAATCAATCAACAAAAGTAGCGTTATGCTTTTTTGATGCCAAAAAAGAACCAAAAAGTATTTGGGGAATCCCTCAAAACTCCCGAATGCTTTAGGGTTGATTTTGTTTAAATGTTACTTTCTCTACATATCTTAATTCATTCTATTTGTACATTCCTAAAAAATATACTAAATATGACTAATAGACAAGCATACAATATATGGTATTCAAAATCGCAATTGTATGGAAATTGGATAAAACCAATTGCTTTTGCAAGTTATACCCCCACACAAAATTTGTCGTATCAAATTGGTGAATTGTCTTATATTGATAAAGTAGACAAAAGCAACGCATTGATTTTGGATTTGCCACAGTATAGAGGGGTAGAAGATGGGGTTGCTTTGTCAAAATTAGGTTGGGTTGCTATACCGCTTTACAATGGCACTCAAGCTCCTCCAAATGCTCATGGTTTTGTAAATAATACTCACATTATAGATTCGTTGATATGGGGGGCAGAACAACTTCAACAAATAGAAATATCTACAAATGCAAAACCAGCTTTTTTGTTGGACAGTTTAAGGCGAAATAGGTCGCATTTAGTCAACCATATGTATGACAATAGTTGGGACATATACGAACATGATTTGCCTACGGCAAGTTTTTTGAAAAATCATTCTATCAATGCATTGACTGTAATAACAAATAGTGTGCAAAAAGATTTGAAAGCTATACTCAAAAAGTATAAAAATGATGGTATGAATGTTGAAATAATTTCATTAGTAAAGAGATAATTTTGATTGTTATAGCTTCATTCAACTCTACAAAAAAGTAGTCATTGTGTAAATTACGATGACTACTTTTTTGTAGAGATATTAACAATAATATTTGAAAAATTTTATCCACCACCGCCCCATCTATGCCCATGGTATCCATGAGTTCCGCCAAGATTCCAATATACTTTGCGATAGAAATAGTTTGACCAATATCTATGCCATATATGCCGGCTTATGTTGAAAAACATGATTTGTACAAATAGGTTGCTATATATGTGTGGGAGAGTTTTTCTGTCCAAAGATTGAGTGTGGTGCAACATATTGGTTTGAAGTTTGATTATATGTTTTTTTGAAAGTCCAAATGTTGTTGCATATACTAGCCAATCTTCAATTTCGTTGAGATTGATTGTTTGTTGTTGATTCCATTTTTCTTTTTTGAGATATTTATAAAATCCGTACCATTTATCGTATTCTTCTTGTCCATGCTCTGTGAGTTTTACATATTTTTTGCTTAGTAGTATCAATGATATTCCACCCAATATCATAATTGCAGGAAGAAATATAAACGAACCTTTTGCCAATTGTAGTCTAGACTGTATAGATACAATATTTGCAATTATGCCTGTCAACAATGCCAAGAATATAGTTGCAATCCCCAACCACCCAAATATAGTACGCATAGTTTTGTATTTTGCTTTGACAAAATAATCTTGGCTCACACCTATATTTTGAACATTATTGTCCAAATCTGCCAAAAACACTTGTACACTATCCCAATCATATTTGAGTGATTTTGCAAAATTAGACGCCAATAATTCATTGTTTTGCATATGTCTATTGAGTAGTATTAGATATTGGCGTTCGGAGTGGGTTAGTGGATTGTTGTTTTGATAATTTATTTTTTGCCCTGTTTGAGTGTCAAATTTTGGTAGATTGTCAGGTTGTGCATGTTGTACTATTATTGTATTGTTTTTAAACCAATCTTTGTTGTTGTCTAATTTTTTAAATTCAATATATCCTTTTTGATACAAATTCAACAACACACCTCCCAATCCCTGAGCTTGATTGACTACAAATTTGTGTTTGCAAAAAACCAACTCTCTAGCAAACAATAAGTCCACTTGACTAGGTATATTGTTGTATACTTTGGTTTTTCGTGATGGTTTGAATTGGAATATATTTTTTAGTATGAGGTCTAAAATAAATATAATCAACAAAAATATCAATCCTGATGCAAGGCATGCTTGCAATACATTATTTTGTATTTTGTCAAACTTTTCAGGCAAATTTGCCCAATCATGAACTTGTTGTACAAGCCAATCTTTTTGTTGTGTATTGTAGTATTGGTTTTGAGATGCATATTGCGAAAATATGTGACTATCCTCGCCATATGATATGAGTCCAAACTCCAAATACATGTTGTATTTAGCCCAATTTTTGAGTTTGTCTTGTTGCAAATTTATTTCAAATGTAGTGTATCCTGCATTAGTAGTTGTGTCTATTGAAAAGTCAACAGTGTGGCTTTCTGTCCCAAATGCCCATGGCAAACAATTGTCTTTTTGTGGCATTAAGTTGTCTGCAAACAATATTTGTCCGTGTACTTTGTTGAGTGTTTTTATTTCTTCACCTTCGTATAGAGTTAGATGTAGTTGAGATGCATCAGCATATCTCATAGTAGCATTGTACATATAGTATTCTAATTCAAATACTATATTCATATTGCTAGTGGCATTGATGTATATTAGTACACTTTCCCACAAGTCATATTCGTTGTATGGTCCTTTGCTATGAAACCATTGATTGGACAAATTGTCGGCATAATTTGGTGAGTTTAAATCATTTTCCCAATACAATCTACCCGAATTAGGAAACTCTAAAACATTTGAAACTCCGTTGATAGATAGTTGCTTGACGCCTATCACATGATAGTTTCTTAATACGCCATCTACTACACTTTCGGGCATTGTCCTATACAACTCACGCATTGGATTGGATGGAGAAGCTATTATATCAAATTCTAATTGTTCTATTACATGAACTTTTCCACCTTTTGTATACCATTCATCTGTCTCATTTCCTACCTCATCTGTGCTAATTTCGTCTACTATAGTAGCTTTGTAGTTTAGTCCTACAATATTCCCACTCTTGTTTTGGACACATGACGCCAAAAACAAAGACATGATTGCTAGTAATAATACAAAACCAATTGCAGCATATCTTTTGGAAATAATTTTTATCATAATGACTCCTATGTATATATTATAATACAATATTAACATTTTGTAAAACATTTTTATTTTTTGTTAGTATTTGAGACTTTACAACGAGCAGTTATTGATAATAAAATACAAACTATCAACAAAGCTAGCGATATTCTTTTTTGACGCCAAAAAGAATCAAAAAAGTATTTGGGGAATCCCCAACCCCCAGAACGCTTTAAGGTTGTTTTTTATTTAGGTATTACTTCTTTTCATCTTAAATGTACTCTATTTGTACACTCTTATATATTTATTGTATAAGTGCACAATTTGCCAATTCTCTTGCAATCATATTATGATACATGATATAATAACGCTTGAATATATTCATTAAAGATAAGGGTATGGCAAAAAAAAATACATTTTTTGAAGATGAAGAATTGGTGTCAAAGTTTGATGGGCAGATGCTAAAAAAAACATTGAGATATAGTGTTCCTTATAGACGAATTGTTGTTTGGATGCTTGTTGGCATGCTTGTGGTAGGTTTTTTGTCGCTATTGCCAGCTATGCTCAATAGGTATATTCAAGATTATATAATATTGCAACAAGGTATGTGGGGACTAAGTTGGCAAGGATTCTTGGTTGTATTGCTTGTATCTTGGGGCAGCATTGTACTTATGGACATAGCTTTCTCATTTTGTCGTATACTTTTTATGTCTAAGGTGGGGCATGGAATAGTACGAGATATTAGACGAGATGTATATGTAAATTTGCAAAAGCTTTCATTTGATTATTATGACAGTAGACCTATGGGCAAGACATTGGTAAAAGTCACTAGTTATTTGGACGAAGTTAGTCAAGTATTTGGATCGGCAATTTTGAGTGCTATGGTAGATACTCTCAAAATTATGCTTATATTGGTGTGGTTGTTTGTATTGGATTGGCGTTTGGCTATTGTTGTCTTTGTCATAATGATTCCAATGTCATTTTTGTTGTTTAGGTTGCGTATCTCTGTCATGCGACAAGGTAGAGATTTGCGAAACAAAGAAAGCAACCGTACGGCTTTTATTGCAGAAAATATTCAGGGGGTATTGATTACTAAGGCATTCAATAGGGCAGAGCAAAATGTAAAGGCATATGATGTTGTACAAGCTGATTGTGTAAAATCTAGAGCCAAATTGGTTGCACTCAACGAATTGTTTTATCCAGTAGCAGATGGATTTTTTCGTCTTGGTATGATTGTAGTATATGGTGTATCTTTGGCAATTATTATGGGAATATGGCAAGGATTGGGTACTGTAACTGTTGGAATATTGGTTGCATTTGTGACATATCTCTCTATGGTTTCTAACCCTATCAACAATATTGCTCTAGTATTGCAACAAGTCATCAATGCTATGAGCAATCTAGAAAGAGTGTACGAAGTTGCAGAAACTCAAGTAACAATAAAGGACAAAGAAAATGCTTATGATTTGCCCCCAATTGTAGGCAATATTAGCTACAAAGATGTCACATTTGAATATGAAGATGACAAACCTATATTGCAAAATATCAACATAGAAGTTGATGCGGGCAAGATGATTGCATTGGTAGGACCGACAGGAGCGGGCAAGACAACTGTTGTGAGTTTGTTGTCTAGATTTTATGATGTTAAGAGCGGTGTTGTAGAGATTGATGGACACAATATAGCAAATGTCAAACTCAATTCTTTGAGAAAACAAGTGGGTGTAATGATGCAAGATAGTTTTATTTTTAGTGGGACTATCTTAGACAATATTAGGTACGCAAGACCTACCGCTAGTCTAGACGAATGCATTGAAGCAGCAAAAAAAGTATATGCACATGACTTTATAGAAAATTTGCCAGAAGGATATTATACCAAAACGCTAGAACAAGGTGTGGGACTTTCGTCAGGAGAAAAACAACTTTTGTCATTTGCAAGAGTTGTATTGACAGACCCTAAAGTACTAATTTTGGACGAAGCTACTTCAAATATAGATACAGATACAGAGATAAAAATCAAGCAAGCATTGGATAAAATACTACAGGGAAGAACAAGTTTTGTAATAGCTCATCGCCTAAGTACTATCAAAAAAGCAGACTGTATATTGTATATAGACAACAAAGGTATAGCAGAAGCGGGTACGCATGAGCAGTTGATGAGTAAAAAAGGACTGTACTACAAATTGGTCAATCGTGTTTGAATAATTTTATTAATGAGACTGTGACCACGAGTTGTTACTATGGTATACAAACAATCAACAAGACAGGGGTTGTTCTTTTTTGACGCCAAAAAAGAACCAAAAAAGCATTTGGGGGATTGCGAATCCCCCCAAACCCCCGAACGCTTTAAGGTTGATTTTATTTATGTTGTTTCTTTCATTTCATCTTATTGTACTCTATTTGTATACTCATTTATCAAGCAGTCAATCTCTATGGTACACTCAAAAAAGACTTTACAATATACTGCAAATATGTTATAGTCCCAAAAGGAGAATTATATAAAATGGCTAATATATTTTTGATAAATAGTGGAAAAAAATTTGAACACTCTAATGGACAATTGAGTGAGACACTACACAATGAGGCTAAGGCGTTTTTGGGTGGAATGGGACACACAATAGTAGAGACTCACATTGACAAGGGGTATCAACCCAAAGAAGAATTGGATAAGTTGGTAGCGGCAGATATTGTGATACATCAATTTCCTGGTTGGTGGATGTCTTATCCATGGATAACCAAAAAGTGGATAGATGAAGTATTTATGCAAGGTGCGGGAGTTATTTTTACAAGTGATGGTAGGCATAGAGTTGACCCTACTAAGGACTACGGCAAGGGTGGTACTCAACATGGCAAAAAGTATATGTTTAGCACTACATGGAATGCTCCAATAGAGGCGTTTAATGACCCTCAAGAGTTCTTTGAAGGTAAGGGTATAGATGGTGTACTGTTGCACTTTCACAAGGCACATCAATTTGTAGGTATGAGTGGATTGCCTACATATATTTGCAATGATGTAATGAAAAGCCCACAAATTGACAAATATATAGACGGGTACAAAGCACATCTACAAAAGCATATTGGAGCAAGTAAGAAATAAATTTTGTATTGTATAAATGGCAATTGTGCTTTATGTCAAATTATTTAATATAAAATAGTTTTGTTGTAGTGCAACAAGTCAAAGGCGTCAGTAATAGCAATCAAATATAGTTGATTGCATTATTGATACCTACATATCTGGGTATAGCGCAGATGGTAGCGCGCTAGGATGGGGTCCTAGAGGTCGCATGTTCAAATCATGTTACCCAGACCAATTATAAAGTAAATATATATTGTGAGAAAGTATGGGTACTAATGATAAATTTAGTGATATTATAGATAAATTTGAGAAGTGTGGTAATAAAAAATTATATTCCATTAATAGTAAAAACAACAAAAATGAAGTTTTTATATATGAGCAAAAAGATACAGATAATGTATTTGACGAAAAAATAAAATATTTAAAACAATTTTTTATAGATTACAATATTGAAATCTATGATTATGTAGATACGCCAAAAGATTGTATACAAAAATTATCTTGTGATAATTTAGATGTTAATAAAATTTTGGATAAGATTTTAAATTTGCCAGTTGCAAATTTAGATAGATTAGACATAAAAAAACTTAATTCAAGTTGTGATATTGATATTATTAGATGTGATTTAGATAGTATAGATGGTTGGTTTATAAGTAAACATTTTAGCTTGAAAAAGTTATTAAAAAACAAGTTTGTGATTTCTAATGGCGAGACTCTAGAAGCTGAAAAATATTTTATTTTTGATGGATACACCGATGTATTGATTTTAGATAATTTTTGTTATATTTTCAACGAAAATAATTTTGAATATATTTTTGATTTTCGCCAAAAAACTCAAGAAAAGATAGAGAAACATAAGGAAAAAATACATAAATGGGCATTTATAGACAAAGCAGAAAGTTTTTATGAAATTTGTTTAAAAGATAAAAATTTGTCAAAGAGATTGATTAAGGCATTAGGAAATGAGAAAGGAATAAAGTGGTTTCTAGAGACACAGCCTGAAGATATTAAAGAAAAGTTTATGAAAGAAGAGCAATTGAAAGATAAGATACAATTTGATTGTGATAATAAAATTATTGTTAATAAACCATCAGTTAGTATAGTTTTAAAAATTTTAACTTTTAAAATTTCAGTTGATTTTTTGACAGAAGAATTAGTCGGTTGTGATTAATTTAAATAGATGGTATGATTGAATTCATTAAAAAAATATTATTATTTTTGTCTGCTTTTAGTCCAATGCTTTTAATTATTGCAATCAAGATAACATTGCAAGTTTATGTATTTTGCGAAATAAAATGTGATGTGTTAAATATTGTAATAATGATAGTATGCTATTCAATTTTTGTAATATCTGTAATAGTCTTATTCTTTTTTCGTAAGTGGTTAATGTTAAAAGATGGTGAATCAATAAAAATTATTAGAGCAAATAATATAACGGCAGAACATTTTTTGGGACAATCATCACTTTTTATTTTGTTATCAATGTCATTTAATTTAAATTCTGTAGTTGATTTAGTTGTATTGTTAATTGTAATAACAATGATAGGTATTATTTATATATCAAATGACCTATATTTTTTAAATCCACTATTTAATTTATGTGGTTATAAATGTTTTGACATTACATATAAAAAAGGAAGTGAAGAGCATTTTTGTAAATTATTTTCTAGAAATAGTTTACAAAAAAATAGTTGTGTAGGTAGTGATATTGTTGTATATATAAGTAACTATAGTTTTGTAATAGAAAAACAAACAAATAACAAATAACAAATAACAAATAATGAATAATAAACAATGAATAAAGAAATTAATATATTTTCAAAAATAGAAAAACTTTGCCCCAATGGAGTGGAGTATGTGCCTTTGGGTAGCGTGATTAAATTAGAAAAGGGCAAGCAACTCAACAAAGAGAATTTGTCAAATGATGGAAAATACCCTGCATACAATGGTGGGGTATCTTATTCGGGCTTTATTGATGATTACAATTATAATGAAAACACAACAATTGTAAGTCAAGGTGGTGCGTCGGCAGGATTTGTCAATTTTGTCACTACCAAGTTTTGGGCAAATGCACATTGCTTTGTAGTATTGCCTAATGTTGAGATGGTCAACAACAAATATGTATATTACTTTTTAAAATTCAAGCAAGATGAGTTGATGGGCAAACAACATGGAGCAGGTATACCATCACTCAAGACAAGTGAAATCCTAGAGATGCGAGTTCCGCTACCACCCTTACCGATACAACAATCTATAGTGAGTATACTAGACAAGTTTACAGAGCTAACAGCAGAGCTAACAGCAG
>WRGC01000028.1 GCA_009787385.1 Bacillota bacterium | reverse complement strand
ATTACTCCACCATAGAAGATACCCACCCTACCTTTCGGTAAAGTGGGATACTTCGCACGCACAGGTATATCTCTATACCTGTCGTTTATTATAGCAACCTATTCTTTGTCAACCTTATTATTTCCCTTTATTGTCAACTCTCTTACCACAAACTCTCTATTTATCACAAGATTTCTTTCCGCTACTGCAACCATTGCAACCTGCACAACCACTACCTTTAGAACCACTCAAATAAAGCTTTAAGCTAATTGCAAAAATTGCTATAATGAATAAAATAGCCAAAATAGAAATAGTTATTTGAGTATGCTCTACCCACAAATTGCAAATTTGAAATATTGCTAAAGCTACCAAATAACCAACAATTGTTTGAAACAACATTGTAACAATCCACCACTTTGTATTACCTAATTCTTTTTTTGTAGCGGCAATTGCTGCAATACACGGAGCAGAAAGCAATATAAACGCCATAAAAGCATAAGCAGCATGTGGTAAAAATATACCCTGCAAAGCAGATTCTAATCCTACTTCACCAAACAATACACCAAAAGTAGCTATAGAAGTCTCTTTTGCTAAAAATCCTGTAATAATAGCAATAGCGACCCTCCAGTCTCCAAAACCTAAAGGTGTAAACAACCATGAAATTGACTTTCCAATGACGGCTAGCATACTATTTTCAACATTATCTACCATAGCAAAATTCCAATCAAATGACTGCAAAAACCACAATACAATAGTCATTGGTACAATAATTACAGCTGCTTTTAATGCAAAATCCTTAATTTTTGACAAGGATTCTATAATCATATTATTTAAAATAGGGACACGATAATATGGAAGATCAAATACAAAAGCATCAATTTTGCGATTTTTGTTAAATAGTTTAATAATATATCCAGCAGCAATCACTATTCCTATCCCCAAAAAATACATTGATGGTGCTACAAATAGATTGTGTGGAAAAAATACCCCCGCCATAAGTGCAAATACTGGTAGCTTGGCACTACATGGAATAAATGGAACTAGCATAACAGTAGTTCTTCGCTCAAATTCGTCATCTACAGTTTTTGCGCTCATAATAGCAGGTACAGAACACCCACATCCAATAAGCATAGGTATAAATGACTTTCCTGAAAGACCTATCTTATTAAATAGCCTATCCATTATTACTGCTACCCTTGCCATGTATCCGCACCCTTCTAATGCAGTTATAAAAATAAAAAGTACTACGATTTGAGGCAAAAATAATAATACAGCACCAACACCCGCAATAATACCATCTACAAAAAGTGAACTTACCCATATTGATGCTCCCAATTCATTCAACCATGTTCTAAAATTCTCACCTATAGTATCCTCCACAAATGTAGTAAGTGTATCTGTCAACAATCCACCAACCAATTGTATAGATACAATGTACATACAAAATATAATACTTGCAAAAATAGGAAAAGCCAACCATTTGTTGAGTATTATTTTGTCTATTATATCCGTAATGCGTCTAATTTTTGAATTAGTTTTAGTGCAAAAATTGTCAATATTTGCAGAAATATAATCTTTAATAACAATATTCTTCCACTTTTGTTGCAAACTATCCTTGTACAAACAATTGTGAGTATCTTCACTATTAGACTTTTGTACAGTTTCATTTACTAATTGCATTAGTGAATGGATATTTTTTTTATTTTTGGCTGAAATTAATATAGATGGAGCAATCATACTAGAGAGCTTGTCCAAATTCAATGTTATACCATGCCCATCAAGTTCGTCAGACATATTGAGAGCAAGTACAATTGGAATATTTGTACTTTGCAATGTTTGAATAGTAAGTGTCAAAGAGCGTTCTAGATTAGAACTATCAATAATATTGATTATACAATCAGGCTTTTCAGTTTTTAAATAATTATTGGTAATAATTTCATCATTAGAAATAGGATTGAGTGAGTATACTCCAGGCAAATCTACAATTTTTATATCTTTGTCTAGATGGTATACCCCCTCTTTTTTTTGTACAGTTACACCAGCCCAATTTCCAACCTTTTGACTTAGTTTTGTCAATTGATTAAATAGAGTTGTTTTGCCACTATTTGGATTGCCAAGCAGTGCTATAGTCATATTTTTATTTCCTTAATTAAGTAAATTTATAATGCCATTAATCTATTACCACAAATCTTGCATCACTCTTTCTAATAACACAATCACTTCCACCAACAGTTACAATCATAGGGTCTCCCAAAGGGGCAAAGGCTTTTATTTGGATATCAACTCCTTTACAAAAACCTAGATTAGACAAGCGTTGTTTTCTAATACCATCACAGTCTATTTTTTGAATTATCTTAAGTTCATTTTTCTTTTTAAAGTCTGACAACAACATTTTATTGTTTCCTTAGATATTCATTTGAATATATGTATATAGTTAGTTGCAACTAACTATATACATATATTAACATAATACAAATATTATGTCAAGAACTTATTTAATATTTTTAATTACATCAATTAAATGCAAATTCTTGTATTTCATACAAATATAAGTGTTTGCCTTTTCTCTTTTGTGTGCTATAATATTCTTGCCACATAGTTTATCCTTGTGTTTGTAGTTTTGTTGTTAAACCTATTATACCACAAGTCCCTCTCTATGAGGCTTTTTTAATACCATTAGCTACCGCTAATGGTATTCATACCGTTGCTTTTCATTTTACAATGCCCTGCAAATTAAAACTGAAAATAAAAATAAAACAAAAAACTAATACCAAATTGATATTAGTTTTTTAAGCTTTATTTACAAATTTAAACACCCTTGTATTTTTTATATCATAAATTGTATAAATGATTTTATCATATAATATTAACAAAATCAACCATTCTTATAGACAACTTTACAACTGTAAATTATATAAAAAACTAGGAATTTTGTATTATACTATTTATTGCCCTTTGTTGTATTTGACAATTTTTTTGAAAAAGCACTTATAATTTGCTCATCATATTCTGCATTTTCTGTACCTATTTGCAACCCAAATCCACTCTTTATTATTTCATTTTCAAAATTATCAAAAGTACTAACAAAATTTCTTGGTGGATAATATTGCTTGTCGTTTTCAAAAATTGTATACTGCAAAAAATCTAAATCAGGAAAATCTAAGAATGCAACCAACAATTTGTTGTTATAATTTGCCAACAAATCAAATACATTTTGTATAAATTCTTGCGTTATATCAAAATAATATTCTTTGGTAATAGCAAGCATAACAAAACTACTTTCAAAAGTTATTTCATCAATATTTTGTATAGTTTCAACCATATCTATATTGTCTGTCAAAATATCAAATTTAGTATTATATAAAAATATTTTTCCATCTTGACTATTAACAAAGTCTATATCTTTTAGCATTCGTTCTAATTTTGTAGCTTGTGTATTGCATGATACAAAAAAGATGGCACAAAAAAATATCAATACAAACAAATTTAACTTTTTTAAAACTCTTGTCATATAAAAATACCTCATAAATACAATTCTACAACCTTACAATACTAACATATACATCTTTGTATCCCGACCTATTGCATATACTTTGCTTGTCTCACTCCACTATGCTTTGCTTGTCTCACTCCACATAGCACTATCTTAATTCATTTTGCTTCTTTTATTCTCTATTATATCACTATATACTTATTACTCACAACAAAAATACAAACTTTAATTTATTTGACTATTTCATCATTATTAAAAATACTCTTTTTCTTGATTTTTCTAAAAATATTATTAAAGATACTCTTTATAGTAGAAAATAACAACAATACAAATGTTTTAACAAAAGCTACATTAGTCTATTATATTTCCTATTATACATTTTTCATCTCTACAAAACAATCATTCCACTAAACACCAATTCACATCCACCAGTCATCTTTATGCAATCATCTTCATAAGAGATAGTCAAAACACCACCCTCTGCCTGTACTTGAATAGAATTATTTGCAAAACATAGTCCCATATAAATTGCTGCAGCCGCACTAGCACACGCTCCTGTACCACATGCTAAAGTTTCACCACTACCCCTCTCCCAAACTCTCATATTCAAATTTGCACTATCAACAATAGATACGAATTCTACATTTGGATTAATATCTCCAAAATCTATATGATTTTGATATTCAATTCCAAGTATATGCAAATCAATTTTTTCTAAATTATTATCTACAAAAACCACACAATGAGGATTGCCAATATCAACAAAAACAATATTATTGTGTGTTCCATTTACAAATATTTGTCTTTTTTCAATAAGCTTAGGCTTACCCATGGTTACTGTAGCTTGAACAACCTTATTAGCAAATAATATTAACTCTATATCCTTCACTCCACTATCAGTCTCTATACTTATGTTTGTACTATCTACTATACCATTGTCATATAAATATTTTGCCACACACCTAATAGCATTGCCACACATTGCCCCCCTAGAACCATCTGCGTTATACATAACCATTCTAGCATTTGCAACAGTAGATTTGCATATCAATACCAAACCATCACTACCAATTCCAAAGTGCCTATTAGACAACTTATAAGCTAGATGCTCTATATTAAGCCAATCAAGCTCTTTTCTTAAGCAATCTACAAATATATAATCATTGCCTGCACCATGCATCTTGCAAAATTTAATTGTAATTGGTGTAGCAAAAATTGAATTTATGTCTACAATATAATTCAATCTATCTTTCCTTGACAAATTAACATCGTTTTTAGCGTGTGCATTAGTACTTGTAAGAACAATAGTATTTTTTTTATAATTGAGTACAGTATCTAAATTCGTAGATTGTACAGTTATTTTATAAGGAATTTGTACCAAATTCTTTTCATCAAGTATGCTATATAAATTATAATAATTTTCTTTTAAATTTTTTTCATTTGATACAACTTTGCACAAAATATTCTTTCCAAATATCACATCATTTGTACCATCTATAAATTGTGTAGGCAAAAATTGATTAATAAATTTATCATCAACTTGCTTTACAAGATTATTATAATAATCTTGTGCAATATTGTCTTCATCTTTCAACAATTCTAATTCCCTACAATACGCTACAGAAATCTTATGTAAACTTGGGGGAATACATGCCAAATTTGTATTTTCACAACTATAAGATATCTCATCTAATATATATCCCAAGTATATTTGGGTAGATACCTTTGCTATATCATATTCTGTAGCAAAGCTAACAAATGCAGCATATTCATCCAATAAATTACTTACTGAAATTATTTGAATTGCCAAATCTTGATTGATAATAGTATTTAAATATATATTGCAACTTAACTGTACTCTACAATACCCTATTATATTTCTATCCAATATTTCATTTTCTGCAATCTTTTTTATATTTTTAAGCTGATAGCTAGACAACATAATACTAGGACAAACCAACTGTTGTCCTTCATAAACACTTGATATAAATACAAGATTTCCAACAATATCTCTAACATATAAGAGTGAAACAAGTTGATTCTTGTGCAACTCTTGAGAGCTTGCCACAGACAAATTTGGATTGAGTATAGCGGTCTTTAATGATTCTAACACAGCATTATTTTTTAATATAGTCTCAATATCACAATATATGCAGTCACATAAGATACTATCTATAACATAACACCGCAATACTCGCTCTATTGTATATATATCTACTTGCTCTAAAAGGACAATATCAGCTATATTAGATACTTGCAAAACCGCACTACAATTTCCTACAACTATAACAAAACACTTAGAGTCTTTTAAAGTTTTAACTATACTTGTCAATGAAAAATCATTATCACACAATAATAAAACACTTTTAATTTGTCTATTCAATGGCATAAATTCTCCTACTTAAAAATATCCAATAAATCTATACTCACAGCTCCATAGCTCTTTATCTTTCTATAATATAGCCCTGTTATACTATTGTCGCTTATATTAGTATGAATAATTTTAATGTCATTTGGCAATCCTTTAGGTGATATAGTATAAGAATTATTGTATGTAGTATACAATAATTGCTTTGTTGGTAAATGTTTTATGGCATTAATGCCATAAAGTCCTATAGGACGCTTTGTTAGTTTCAATCCCATTGATATAGCTAATACAAAATGTCCAATACCTATACCAATCATAGGTATTGGGTCTTTGGATAGCAAGTTAGCTTTTATTAAATTTATAGCCAATCTCTGAGAATTGGGATTGCCAACTCCATCACTAAACAATATAAATTTAGGATTACATGCAACAACTTGATTGTAATCAAAGTCAACAAATACTTTTAATGAAAATTTAGACAGAAGTACATCCTTCGTATACTGATCTACTCCCAAATCTATAACTACCATTGTATCAGGCTTATCACCAATAGTGTAGTTTGGCAACATTCCTATAAGTGGTTTTGGTATTTGCAACCTAGTTGGATTATCAAACACAATCTTAGCATAAATTTTAGATTTGGTCGTCATAAGCTCTTTTAATAATACATCAATATTGTTAATTGCTATGCACGGTATACCTTTAGATGACAAAAATTTATCCCAGTTTATATTTTCTATATCATTATCCAACAATTGTCCAACAACCAATCCTAATGAAGTACAACTAAAATTAGATATATCTTTCAAACTTAAATTGCCACCCACAACACACAAACTACTAAACAAAATACTTTCACTATTACAAGCAGAAATCAAAGCTTGTTCCAAATTAAAGTCTTGCATATTTATAGTAATATCACTATAAATAGTATCCTTAGCATAGCCATATCCACGCCCCCTAATTTGAGTACCTGTAGACAACATAAGTGTAGCATTATGATTACTATCTTGCATAAACACAACTCCAATCAATATTTATAACACAACTATAAACCTTCAAAATGATATTAGCATTTTTGTAATATTTTGTCAATCTATGTTTATGTATAAATTTTAACAAAAAACAACATTATATTTATATATGCAAATTGCAATATAATGTAGATAAGTATTTTACTAAGTCTCTATAAGTATTCAAACAAATTTGCTATATATTTGCAATATTGTATAGTATAAGGATATATTTTTATAAATTATTAATTGTAAATTATTTCCAACTAATTTTTAACATAATTTAGTTACAATTTATTAATATTAATTGACATTTATTAAAATATATTGTATAATACTATACATACGGTACGAGATTTGCAACAAATTATTTAGTTTGCAAAATCTAATAAAAATATAACAACTGTTTTTAAACAAAAAGGAGCAACCCAAAAATGGAAGAAAAAGAGATTTTGATGCTAGGTAAATTTGATGCCGGCAAAACAACTTACTGGACTACAGCTATAGCCCAAATCAATAAGGGTCTAAATGGCAATCGTTTGCATATCATGGATGCTAATGATCGTCTAGTACAAAAACAGAATGTAAAGAAAATCAAAAAAGGACATTCTGTAGGAAACACTCGTCTTGTAAATAAGACAGCTATACAAATTCAAGAAAAGACTGGCTTAATTGGTGGTTGGAAGTCTCAACCCGACTGGCCTATATTTGTAGTAACTGACACTCCAGGTGGTCTTACTGAAGAAGCTTTTTTGTCTGAATCTGCAAGTGCTGATATAACTCAAAACTTGGAAATATTTCACTCTCTATTTGAAAGCTATGCTAGCGAAGAGAGCGATACATCTCCTAGTGGTGTTATCATGCTATTTAGTTGTGCAGACTTTCTAGGTACTTTGCGTGATGAAGAAAAACTTGAATTGATGACAAATCAACTCAATACTCTAGTAGACGCTATTGCACATCTAAAGGAATCTCGTGGTATTGCTACTCATATTGTATTTAGTATGCATGATAGAGTACATGAAACTATAAAAGCTAAAGTCGCAGAGATTATATCTACACGCAACAAAGATGTTCCTTTTGCGTTTGTAAACTCTACAGATGTCAAGGGTGATGCTGATGATTGGTCTTGCGGAAAAACATTCGTTTATGTAATTCGTAATATACTAGAAAATGATGGAATTCAAATCCCAGGAATAAACTAGTCTAATTTTTTCAAACTTTAGTAACAAAGTCCTGCTCATCTTGTAATGGGATTTAGTTAGGACTTTGTTACTTATATCTATCAATTTATCCCCTATCACAAATTAAACTCAAGATATAAAGGATTAGTTTATCATGCTTTACAATTTGCTATTTAGTCCATCTTTTAATAAGGACTTTTCTCACCTACTTGGACCGCCAGTAGATTCTGATTGGGAAAAATTCAAAAAAGGAGCATATGGATATATTATTCAAACACATAGCTCAGGCAGTGGACAAAAAAACTTCTATTTTGTATCCAATACAAACGAATATCTAGCTTTTGGAATATATGCTAGCATACATGATTTGGCAACTCTTGATATGGTTGATCAAAAATATAAACTTCGTCGTAGAGGTGGTGACCATAGTGCTAATGCTAGTGGTGAGGGTGATTATCCTACTGAAGCAGCTCTAGGTTGGTATTGGAAGAAATCAGAGGGACAACTAGTAGAACCCAATCAATATATAGATATAAGCGTCCCTAGTATGCTACGAATGTTTGAAGAAGAAATAGTTCCATATTGGGATAGACCTCGCACTGCAATATCAGCTAGAGAACATGTTGTCAAAGTTGCGGAATTAGAAAA
Source organism: Bacillota bacterium (assembly GCA_009787385.1). Lineage (GTDB taxonomy): Bacteria > Bacillota > Clostridia > Christensenellales > Pumilibacteraceae > WRGC01. The sequence goes on along the minus strand of WRGC01000028.1, from coordinate 13,682 downwards.
AGCAGACACACCTTTCGTCAACTTGTCAAGTAGTGAAAAAGATATAGCTAGTATAATAAACAACAAACAAGACCTACTAAAGATAGATGAAAGTAATGAAGAATCTTTATACTATGCCCTAGTCCACGCTGTATTACACAACAAAATTGATAGAGACTTCAATTTTTGTACTGACTTTATTCCAAAAGCATTTAAAGGACAAAAAACTATAACTATTGGCACTACCCGAACAAAGGGACTATTTGGAAAATTATTTGGAAAACCTAAGACTACTGCTACTCCAATACAAAGTCATGGTACAGGTGACTTTATAGAAGATACGCAAGAAGCGTAAATTTTTATTAAGGTATTTTATACTAATTGTAAGCATACAATACAAAATAAGTCATTTTGTATATATCTTTTAAAATATATTCAATGTGGTGCTATAGCATACCGTGCAACACTAGCTATCACCATATACAAATTTGGTATAATAGGATATCCCCTTATCCATTATATAGTTGACATAGCCCTTCCCCTTGGGCTGTGTTGACTTATTTTATTACAAACAAACTCTGCTCACAAAACATGCAAGCAGAGTTTGTTTGTAGCTAATCAACAAAGTACCAATTTTAATACTTAAGCCACAAAATATCATAGCAACAAGTATAATATCCCCATATCCATAAACATAATAACATAACTTCAAATATTTGTCAACGATTTTAAGTTGTATGAAATTAAAAACTGTAAAAATTTGGGATTGGCTAAATTTGTATTCTATTATCAATAGCTCTAGAAAGTGTAGTTTCATCTACAAACTCTATATCACTACCTATACTTATACCTTGTGCTATACGACTAACTTTGATATCAAATGGTTTTAACAATTTAGCTATATACATTGCTGTCACATCTCCTTCTATATCGGGATTTGTAGCAACAATAACTTCGTGTATATTTCCATCTTTTAGTCTTGCCAACAACTCCTTTATACGAAGTTGATCTGGACCTCTTCCATCTATAGGACTAATTGTGCCATGCAATACATGATACAATCCACTATATCCCCCCGCCCTTTCTATACTCAAGACATCTCTAGGATATGATACAACACAAACTATATTACTCTTGCGATTTTGGCATATATCACACAAGTCATTTTCGCAAAAAGTAGCACAATTGTTGCAATACCTAACTCGTTCCTTGACAGTCATCAAGGCGTCACAAAACTCCTTAACTTCTTGCAAAGACATATCTACAATCTTGTATGCATATCGCATGGCTGTTTTTTTTCCTACGCCACCTAAGCTACCAAAAGCTATAATAAGTTTTTCTATGCTTTCTGTATTCCTTTTCACTAACAAATTATATCTTAAATCAAATAAAAAGTCAATCTTGATATTCTATCTAGATTGACTTAATAACAAAAAACTTTAACAATACAACAACTTAACAAATATTCTTGAACAACTTACATCAATCCATTCAATCCTGCAGGCATCAACTTGTCATATTCTGCCTGAGCTAATTCACATGCCTTGTTGTAAGCTGATAGTATCAAATCTTCAAGCATTTCCAAATCTTCTAAATCAACAGCTTCTGGTTTTATCTTTACACCAGTAACTCTAGATTTTCCATTTACTGTTACTGTAACAAGTCCACCACCAGATACTCCATTTAAAGACATTTCGTCCAACTCTGCTTGAGCTAATTTCATATCCTCTTGCATTTTTTGAGCTTCTTTGAGCATATTTTGAATATTGCCCATTCCACCACCAAAACCACCAAATTTTGCCATATTTTCCCCTTTAAAATCCCTAATATTATCTTTTTATATTAATAGGTGTATCACCTACAATTTCTTTTATTCTAGCAATTTCGCCATCTTTTGTCAACTTAGTTGGTATTTTTACAATCTTTAATTCCAAATTGAGTCCTAATGCGTTTATTGCACTTTTAATATTATCTTTAATATCTTCAAATGTTTTGATTTTTGCATCATTTGTATTGATAATAAGCGTACTATCTTGCAATGATATAGAAGTATGGGTTGCAACAGTTTGAAAATGCAACAAAGATCCATTTGTTCGTAGCCATGTAGCTATCTTTCCCCAAACTGTTAATGCATCCAAAGGCTTGTTGTTGACAACAACATTAGATATCTCAGATTTTGTCACTGTAGATAACAATGGTTTATCTTTTGCTTGCTCAATAGATTTGGTCTCAATGGTGGTAGTTGTAACAAGATTGATATTTGACTTTGCAAACTCTTCTAATCTATTTATCCGTTCTTGCAAACTAGCAATATCCAACCCTTGCCTTGTACAAGCTATCAAAGCTGTAGTCTCAAACACTATTCTAGGATTGCTAGATTGTCTCAAATCAGTCTCTACACTCGCAAAATTATGCATTACACTACTCAAAAATTGAGATGACAACTCTTGAGAAATTTCTTGCAAAAGCTTGATAGAATCTTGACTATCTACAAAATCACTCACCCCACATACTTTTATCCATAATACATCTCTAGCTACCCCACAAACTTCTTTTGACAATTGCACCCAACTTATACCCTTTAGTGAAAGTTGTTGAATAGAATTTAACACATATGCAAAGTTTCCACTATGAAGACTTTTTAAAAACTCTATAGAATGTCTTTTGTCAGTAGATCCAAGCAAACTTAAAACTGTATTATAATCCAAATTGCCATTAGTGAGACAACTATCTGCAATACTAAGACAATCCCTTACACTGCCTTCAGCACGTGTTGCTATATAATCTATAGCCATTTGTTCTACCTGTCTATTTTCTTTTACAAAAATATTGCTCAAATGCTTACTAAGCTCAATTTGTGACACAAGTCTAAAATCAAATCTCATGCATCTAGACAATATTGTAGCTGGTAATTTATGAACTTCGGTAGTAGCTAGTATAAATTTTGCATGCAACGGAGGTTCTTCCAAAGTCTTCAACAATGCATTAAATGCATTGTTAGACAACATGTGTACTTCATCTATAATATAAATCTTATATTTGCCATTGCTAGGTAAAAACTGAATATTATCCTTTATTATTCTTATCTCATCTACACCATTGTTGCTTGCTGCATCTATCTCTATAATATCCAAATCAGAAGAATTGTTGTGACTAAGACAAAATTTGCATTTGCCACAAGGAGCATCATCAGGATAATTGCAATTGAGTGCTTGTGCAAATATTTTAGCTATAGATGTCTTTCCAGTTCCTCTACTTCCACAAAACAAATAAGCGTGTCCAAAATTGCCATATTTAATTTGATTGGTGAGAATTTTTACAATATGGTCCTGCCCAATAATCTCATCAAAACTTTTTGGTCTATATTTTCTATACAGTGCTGTACTGTTAATATTTTTATTGAGTATTTTATCAGTCATTATTTTCCTAACTAATATTACATATGAGATGAATCATATCTAACATCATCTACTCCATATGATGTTTTGTATAGTTCATCATATATATTATCAGAATATCCATCTATCAAATCATCAGCCTTATTCAATGCGGTTTGATATTCTTCTTCTGTCAACAATCCCCTTTCTCTAAATAAGCGTATATTGTTAAGATGCCTATCCATATCTCTTGGTTCGTTAGCAAAATAATCCAAATCTTCTTGATTGATATAATTTAAATTTGGTTTAGACTCAGTAGTATCCAAAGATTGGTCAATAAACATTGAAATCGCTTTTTGACGAGCTTCTTCATAATCTTCTTTAGATATTAAATCCTTGTTTCTAAATATTTTAATATTATTTAAGTGTCTTTGTATAGAGTGCAAATTCTTAGGTTCAACACACTCTTGCTCAACATCATTCACTATTTGTTCTTCGTCTTTGTTATCATTGTTATGATATTGAGAATCATCATCAAATTGTTGATTGTAATTATTAGTGCTATTGTGTGGTGTATCAAATTGCCTATTATCTACAAAATCTTGGTTGTCCATAAAACTTTGTGCATAATTAGCAAAATCATATTTTGCATGATTGTTATTAGAATACTGGTTATTAAACTCAAAATTTTGTTGACTGTGTTTTTTATCAAATATATTATCACTATTGATATTTTCTTTATTTTCTTCAAAATCAACTAATATTTCATCTTTTGCTACAAAACCATCTCTTTGTTTATTTTTTCCAAACCTATTTTTGAGAGAATTATAATCAAACTTTGGCTGATAATTCATTTGATAACCATTGCCAAAACTTGGCAACTCATCTGCAGATGCATTTTGTGTAACAAAAATATCAATACCATCATTATCTATTTCTTGGGCTAAAACTGCCTTAACTGAATTTAGATAAGGATAAAACATAGCAAGACCTATAGGAAATACCAAAATGCAAACAACAATACTACAAACCAAAATTCTTGTGCTAAATTGCTCACATTGTGATTGACTAAATCTAGAAAATCTCACAAACAAAATCCCATTAGCAATCAACAAAAAACTTCCAACAGCAATAGACGAACAAATAACAACCACAGCACCATCACCTAATTGATTGCTAATGTGTCTAAACAGTCCTTTCAGCATCACCAAATCTACAACAATCGTGAGCAACACTATTACACCCAATGCGAATGCAATATAGCCAGAAGTTTTATAAAATTTTGTATTGTTATTCATAAGGGTTCTCCTGTTTATAGTACTTACTGTTAACAGTTATCAATCTTTATACATTAACAGTATCAAAGATTTTATAATTTTCCCCTTAAATTATTCTATATTAATATTCCTTATTTGATATTTTGTTGTTTTTAAACTTAATACAAACACTCATAACAAAATTACAATATCTCAATTAAAGATGGGATACTATCACTTGCACCTTTTCTTGATACTACTACACTTGCAACATATCCACCGAATTTTGCACTAGACACCAGATCGTACCCTTTAGCAAGTTTTGTACTCATTGCCCCTATATATCCATCTCCTGCACTAGTAGTATCTACCACTGTGGTAGGTAAACAGTCAATATAATCCAACTGTTTTCCTTGTGACACTACACTGCCATTCTCACCTAGAGTTATTACTACTGACTGTACTCCAAATTTCAACAAATATTTAACAGCTAATACTGTATTTATCTCATTTATTGGCTCAATACCTGTCAATATCTGGCACTCTGTCTCATTCAAAACTAATATATCTACAAAATTCAATATATCCAACACATCACAATTGGCGGGAGCTGCATTGAGTATTGTATTCATACCTTTAGATTTTGCCAACTGCAATGCATACTTTACCAACTCTAACCGAATTTCCAACTGTATTATGAGCAAATCACCTTGTTTTGCTTTTTCTAATCCATTTTTAATATCATCAATACAAAGTCCAAAATTGGCATTTGGGGCTACAATAATATTATTATCACTACCTGATATAGCTATCATTGCCATACCTACAATCATATCATTTTTAATAAAAATTGTATCACAATTCACATTTTTGTTTGTTAACTGACTAGTAGCAAATTTGGAATATTCATCATCTCCCACAGCACCAATCATATGGACAATACCACCTAACTTGGCACAAGCAATAGCTTGATTAGCTCCCTTTCCACCCAAACCAATCCAAAAATCGTGAGATAGCAATGTCTCTCCAATTTTTGGAAAATGACTAACTGAGTTGCAAAAATCAATATTGATAGAACCAACTACAAATATACTACTTTGATCATCAGTCACCTAATTACCCCGCTAAAAGTTGCAATGCTTTTTGTTTGAATACACTGATTAACAACCCAAATTCCAACATACTAGCATTGAGATCTTGAGAATTATAATACTTAGACAAAAAGTCTTTAAGTATCTCTTTAGAACCCTCATTAGACTTTTCAGTATCCAATTTATACAACAATCTAAATACCATTCCTACACATGTTGGTGCTTCTTGTGGGGGAAGAATAGTATCAAATCCATCTTCATTTTTTGCTCTATGATTGTCCAAAATAGCAATTAAATCAAAACCGTTGCATACTTGCCCCATTAGAGTGTAAAGTTTAGAATTAACTACAATAGTCTTCAATACTTTAGAGATCTTTGCTTCTGCCAAGATGTACTTAGCGGTAGATAGTTCGTCACAAGCGACACCGAAATCCTTAATACTACTACTTGAATTGTTTTGTATTATATCTAATTTATACATATTATATTATTTTTAGGCAAATTAGTAAAGTAAATTAAACTACAGTAAGCAATTTATAAACTGTCAATATTTGTATATGACAAAATGAATGTTGTATCTTGAATAAAATTTATCAACAAAAAACTATACTTTAGTGATTGGTATACTAGCTAAATAACTAATATCAGTACGACTTACAGCATCCCCCTCCGCCATTACACAACAACGAGTTGCAACTATAGCACCAGCATCTAACGCTAATTGCTCAAGTGCTGCTAGACTACCACCAGTAGATACAACATCATCTACCAAAGCTACTTTTTTACCTTTAATCAAGTCTGCATCTTCTCTAGAAAGATACAATCTTTGTATACTGTCTGTAGTTATACTGCGATATTCTGTGCTTACACCATCTTGCATATATAGCTTGTGTACTTTTCTAGCTGCACCATATCTATCATGACCTAAATTGCGAGCCAATACATGAGTCAATTGTAATCCTTTAGACTCTACAGTCAGCAAAACATCTACCCCTTGCACCATATCTACCATCGCACTAGCACAATGTTCTGTAAGTCCTACATGCCCATGCAAATTAAAAAAAGCTATCTTAAAATCAGCAATGGTAAGCAATGGTAAATACTCTACCCAACCAGCAATATCTACTTTATAATATTCTTTGTTATTCATCATTTTCCTTGAATGAACTTATATTTTGGTATCAATATTTCTTTTCCATGGTTTTCCATTATGAGATCTAAAATTTGGTAAGTTTTCCCAATTGGATAATCTCTCATAAGGAATATTTATACGATTTACTACTATTTGTGGCAAATCAAAATTGCCTATTCTATCTAGGCTATGTGCATCACTATCTGCTATATAGTTGACTGTTGTTTTTTCTAAGGTGTCTAATATTTCAGAATCAGTAGACTTTATTCGTTTACCATTCAATTCTAGATATGTGCCATAATGAGCTGCTGCTTTTGCAACCTCTATTATGTCTACTTTCATACCAAACTGTGGATGACTTATTATATCTATTGGATATCGCTCTATAGCTTTTACATAAGCATCTGTATTGCGGACTAACAATCTTTTGGTATGTTTGCCAACAAGATTAGCAAAAGCATTTGGAAAAAAAAATTGTAAATTATCTCTAAATCTATATGGTTTTACCATTCGGTGATATCCTGCTACAATAATTTGCAAGTATTCCAAATCTTCATCTACAATATCCAACTCACCTTGCGGACTAATTAGATTTGTCTCTAATCCCAAATATATTTTAATTTGTGTATATTTGGCTACCAAATCTGCATGTTCTTTAGCTATATTATGCCAATTTCTTTTTTTAACATTATACAACCTATGCCTAAAACCATGGTCAGTTATGGCAATTTCTTTCAATCCTAGCTCTATAGCTTTCACCACATTTTCTTCCATAGTAGACTTACCATGACTATGTGGCGTATGTGTGTGATAATCTCCTATAAATGCCATATATTTACTTACCAATTTAATTCCAATCAAACAATTAATATTCTAATTTTAGAACTTTTTATTTACATAATAAAACATATTTTTCAATTTTTAAAATATATTTTTAAAAACCTATCAACACAATTTCCAAATCTAATAATATTCCATACTTTTCTCTAACTTTGTTTTGTGCTAATACAATCAATTGATAAATATCATTTGAAGTAGCATTTCCATAATTAATAATAAAATTGGCGTGTTGGTTAGAAATCCTTGCTCCGCCAATTGTTGTACCTTTTAATCCTACGCTATCAATCAATTGTCCTGCCGTATAATCTGTAGTGTTTTTAAAAATACTCCCTGCACTGCGTCCTTTAGGATTGTTTCTCAATGAATTTATGTGTTTTATATTTGCCTTTACTGTATCTATACAAGATGTAGTGAGATTTAGTGTACAATTCAAAACTATATAACCACACTGTTTAAATACACTAGTACGATAACCAAATCCACAGTCACCCTTTTCCATGTCAATTATATCATTTTTATACACAACTTGGCAACTATTTAGCACATCACCAATACAAAAACCTCTAGCACCTGCATTTCCAACTATCGCTCCGCCAAATGATGATGGCAGCCCTGCTGCCCACTCAAGTCCACTCAATCCATTAGTGCTTGCTATATTTAAGACAGCATTCAAACTTGCCCCACTATCAACACAAATAGTATTGTCATGCACAACAATTTTGTCATCAATCAATCTTATTACAACACCATCAAATCCACTATCTGCTATCAATACATTGCAACCTTTTCCCAATACAAAATAATCTAATTTACCTTTTATCTCATGCAACACTTGTACAACTTCATCATTGTGCAAGTTTAACAAAAACTTGGCATGCCCCCCAACTCCAAAGCTACAATAGCTACTCAAGCACACATGTGACAAAACTCTAGATTTGTCTATATATTCAAACATACAACAATATATGAAAATCAATTTATAATAGTGCAAAACTACAATAATTGTTGTATAATGAAATCATGATTGATACAACTACATCAAAAATTTGTCCAAAAACTCTCTCAATGATTGAACTACGCTACTCTTTATTCTAGCATATTTATTACTTTCTTTGATGGGATGCATTGGTGGCAATACACTAGATATATCAGTACCACTAATGGGGACTTCACCATCAACCAAACATTTTTTGATTAAATACTTGGTTTCATTAGGTTTTAAATTATAATTTGCTACCAACTCATCAACTGCTTTTTGTTGTTCCTTTGACACAAATTGTTCAAAATCTTGTGTCACTTTAGTATCATTGTTTACAGTACTTAAAAAGTCCAAAATCAAAGCTTTTTTGCTTCTCAACTCAGGTCTAAAATCTATTACACTTTTAATATTAAACAAAGCAAGTTCTCTATCACTGCCATTCTTAGATTTATATTCTTCAACCATCAACAAAATATAGTCAATATTGACATTAAATTGTTTGATAAGCTCTATCTCAAATATCAAATCATCTTGAATATCTACTGCTTGTTCCTTAGTTGAACGGTATTTGTCATACAAATTAAGATATTCTGATTGATAATCCTGCCTTTGTCTAGCCGAAAGTATTTGTTTATCTTCAAACTCATCAAATGGTTTTAATATATTTTCTATACGCAAAAATTGCCCAAACAACTTTATAAACTCTTTATCTTCAATCTCACTATTAGTATTTAGAGGTAATCCATAACTTAGCAACATGTCCACTATTTGGCTATACCCCAATCTGTGACTACCATCTTGATCTACATAACCATTATAATAGTCATCAAATGGTCTAATAACTATAGTACCTTTAGAATCAGACTTGTCACCAAACATTCCACAAGCTTGCTTTATTTGTTCTTCTAATTTTCTAAAGCAAACAATATTTCCAAATCTCTTTTGTGAATTTAGTATACGATTAGTACGACTAAATGCCTGTATCAATCCATGATATCTCAAATTTTTGTCTACCCATAAGGTATTGAGTGTAGTTGCATCAAATCCAGTCAAAAACATATTGACCACAATAAGTATATCTATCTCCTTATTTTTAACACGCATAGAGACATCTTTATAAAAACTTTGAAATTTGTCACTACTACTATCCCAATTAGTGCCAAACAAAACATTGTAATCTCGTATTGCACTATCCAAAAAATCTCTACTAGACTGGTCTAATTGCTCTGTTTCAAATTCTTCTTCTAAATACAAATATTCTGTACTCTCATTTGGATTATAACTAAATATTGTAGATATTTTGAGAGCAGTTCCCTTTGATTGTTGCAAAACCTTAAAAGCTTCATAATACAACTTGGCACTTTTGATACTATCTACTGCCAATATGCTATTAAAACCTCTTATACTTTTTCTTTCTTTTGTCTCTGCTAATGTATTAAACTTATTTTTTGCCAATGCTATGGTATTGGTTATTGTATTGTGAGTGTACAAAGTTCCATCTTGTCTATATGTTTTTGCATTAAAATTGTCCAAAATGTAGTTGGCAATTGCTTTTATACGATTTGGACTTTGCAATGTCTCTGCCTTTTGAATTGATGACACTTTTACATCAGTTCCACTATCCTTAAAAACTATAGTATCATTGCAATCTATCTTGAATGGCAAGACATTGCCATCTTTAATTGCATTGTCTATCGTATACTTGTGCAAACACTTGCCAAATACTTGTTGAGTAGTCTTGACTAATTCTATTTGTCCATTATTATTTCTAGACAAAGAGTTGCTAGGATTAGCATTTTGCACAAATATTGGAGTGCCTGTAAATCCAAATAGGTAATAGTTTTTAAAAACTTTAGTAATACTACTATGCATTTTGCCAAACTGACTACGATGACACTCATCAAATATCAAGACTATATTTTTGCTATATATACTGTGAGACTTGTTTGTCTCCACAAACCTATTGAGTTTTTGTATAGTAGTTACTATAATACGACTTGACATGGTATCCAACTGGCTTGCCAAAATCTTGGTAGACACATTGCCCGATACGCTATCCTTGCCACCAAATTTTTCAAACTCCTTGATAGTTTGATAATCCAAATCTTTTCGGTCTACTACAAATATAGTCTTGTCAATATAGTCCAAAGCTGTTGCAAGCTGAGCCGCTTTGAAACTAGTCAAGGTTTTTCCACTTCCTGTAGTGTGCCACACATAACCGCCAGCTTCTATAGTACCCATCCAATTTTGCATATATGCAAGTTTGATACGATGCAATATCCCTTCACATGCTACAATTTGGTATGGTCTCATTACCAACAAAGTTTTGTCTACAGTAAATACACAATATTTGCTTAAGATATTTAACAAGGTATACTTATTCAAAAAAGTTTCACAAAAATCTTCTAAATATTTTATGTTTTGATTCCTTGCATCTGCCCAATAACTTGTAAATTCAAAACTATGACTTGTCTTGCGTTTTAGCTTTGTACTTTGAGAGCCACTATCAAGATTTTCTTGTATAGCTTGTGTCTTTGTAGTATTGCTAAAATACTTTGTCTCAGTACCATTAGATACAACAAACACTTGTACCCAATCAAATATTGCATTACTTCCATCAAAATTATCTCTAGAATATCTAGCTATTTGATTGAAAGCTTCTTTGATTGATACCCCTCTGCGTTTTAATTCTATATGTACCAAAGGCAAACCATTTACCAATATAGTGACATCATATCTAGCATGATGTTGTGTACTATCTTCCTTGTACTGATTAAAAACCTGCAACGAATTGTTGTAAATATTGTATTTATCAATCAATACAACATTGACTTTGTCTCCATTATCTCTATCAACAGTATACTGATTGATATCTTGCAACCGCTCAGTTTTTTGTTGAACTCCATCAGTAGAATTAGCTAATACATTGTCAAAAAACCACTTCCATTCTCTATCACTAAAACCACTGTCACCCAACACTTTTTTGTTGAGTTTTTCCATTTGCACCCTAAGATTGTTTTTTAGTACAGCAAAACTTGGGTTGCTTATATATTCATAACCCAAGTTTTGCAATCTCTTCAAAAAATCTTGCTCAAGTTGATATTCGGTTTGATAGCTTGTTTCTTTTTTTGGTAGAGGTGTATACTCTGCTACCACGGTATTGTTGTTGCTTTCTGCAATAACAATATTTGATTTAGGCGTGTCACTTGTCATTAGTATAGTTACCTTTAATTTTAAAATGATATCAACAATCAACGACTAGATTGCAAAGTCGCTACTATGTCATCTATTGCTTCTCTCAATTCTACTTGCTTTTTGACTATATCAACTATCATAGCATTGAGTTGGTCAATGTCTATCTTTTGTCTTTCATCTCTCTTTGATATATATGTGGACACTGACAAATTGTAATTTTGCTCTTTGATTGCTTCAATTGATACATTCTTACTAAAATACTCTTGGTCTTGCTTGTCTCTTATTGCTTCTACTATGCGACTAATATTTGATTGAGACAATCTATTGTTGTTTGTGATTTTGACGAACTCTTGAGAAGCATCTACAAACTGAACAGTACTCATATTTGGGCGACTTGATTTTAGTACTAGTACATAAGTGCTAATTGGAGTACCATAAAACAAGTTGTTAGGCAAAGCAATAACAGCATCTACAAGATTCTTGTCTATCAAATATTGTCTAATTTTTTGCTCAGCTCCACTGCGATAAAAAATACCAGGAAAACATACAATTGCCGCTGTTCCACTATTTTTTAGATGATGCAAACTGTGCATCACAAAAGCCAAATCCGCTTTGGACTTTGGGGCAAGAACCCCCGCAGGACTATACCTTGGGTCATCAATGAGTGTGGGATTGGCATCTCCATCCCATTTGATAGAATAAGGGGGATTGGAAACAATGACTTCAAACTCCATACCACTGTGCATTGGCTTTAAAAGTGTATCTTGATGCACAATATCAAACTTGTTAAAAGATACATTGTGCAAAAACATATTGATACGACACAAATTGTAAGTAGTTATATTTATCTCTTGTCCAAAAAATCCATCACCAACTTTGTCATTGCCAAGGACTTTGGAAACTTGCAACAATAGACTTCCACTACCACAAGCGGGGTCATATACCTTGTCTACACTAGTTTTGCCAATTGTAGCAATGCGTGCCAAAAGTTGTGACACTTCTTGTGGTGTAAAAAACTCTCCACCTGATTTTCCTGCATTTGATGCATACATACTCATCAAATACTCATAAGCATCTCCAAAAGCATCAATTCCATTTTGATATCTCAATTTCATTCTATCAACGCCTTCTAAGATTTTTACCAATCTCTTGTTTCTGTCGGGGACATTGCCACCAAGTTTGTTGCTATGCAAATCAATGTCATCAAACAAACCGGCAAAATTGTGTTCGCTTTCTGTACCCTTTGTAGCACTTTCTATTGCTTTAAATATATTGCCCAAATTTATGTTTAAATCCAAATCTTGCTTAGCATTTTTGAGTACTGTACAAAACAATTGTGATGGATAAATAAAAAATCCCTTTTCTGCAATCAACTGTTGTCTAAGATTGTCATCAATCTCATCATCAGGACAGTCGGCATATACAAAACTATCATCACCAGCATTCTTTGCCCAATCTTGCACATAGTGTGATATATTTTCAGAAATAAATCTATAAAACATTACCCCAAGTACATAGTTTTTGAAGTCCCACCCATCTACAGCCCCACGCAAATCGTCGGCAATAGCCCAAATTGACTTGTGCAATTCTTCTCTTTCTTGTGAGTTGTCTTGTATATTTGTCATTATATATTTCCCTTTTGTTTGATATTTGTTTTAAAGTATCAAGAATTAAATTTATTGCAATGTCTATAATATATGTCTATAATATATCAATCATCTTTATTTTATTTTGATGGTGTACAACGAACTATTATCAACAATATATAGTATTATTGGTGTCAAACACATCAAAATACAAACTTTCAACCAACCCAGTATTATTCTTTTTTGA
>WRGC01000027.1 GCA_009787385.1 Bacillota bacterium | reverse complement strand
GGGGGGGAAGGATATGAGAAAAGAATCATATTCAAGAAAAGGTTTGAGCAAGTTGACTATGACAATAGTACTTGCTATAGTATTGGTATTGTCAGTCACTGCAGTGTTGGCAACTATCTTAAACTCTAAGGTAGGTGTTGAAACTTCGGTTGTGAATGTTGCAACCGCAAAGTTTAAATCTGCAACAAGTCAAACAATGAAAGGCAATACTATTGTTGGTGACAATGCTATTGCACAAACCAACAATTCGTTGGGACAACATTTTGTATTAAATGGGCTTGATGATGTAGATGGAATAGAGTATCTTGCAAAGTACTTTGATGATTTAGCACAAAATATGCAAGCACTTTTGTCTAGTAGTGATGATAGTTATGGTAATTTTCAAGATAATGTTGATAGAAGTGACTTGGTTAGAGGTAGATCATTCTTGGGTATAAGAATGAGTAGGCAAGATATCATAGCCTTTATGGGTTGTGTTGACAAGTATTATATAACTTTGACTATGGCCGAACTTGCGGCAGAAGCAGCAGCGTTTGCATTGGCGGGTACAGCATATTTTGCAATATTTACGGCATGGATAAATGCTATTCTAGTCATAGGGCAAATTATATATGGTATGCTTTTGGCAGCAGCAGTTGGAATTTTGACAGCAATGGTTCTTGCACTTGCAAATGGACATAACGGATTTGAGTTTGGGGTGGCATATGATGAGTTTTGGGGAATACCGACTGGTGTTTTTGAGCTTGTATGCGGTTGGTTTGATTGATAGAGTTTAATATTTGGTTAATTTTAAATAGTTAAATTTAAAAGGGTAGTGTGTTCTAGTGGGTTGAGAGCCTTTTGAATATGCTACTCTTTTTTGCAACTTATTGGGGGTATAATGATTGACAAAGATAGTTTGAACAAAATTATAGTATACAAAAATATATTTCTTTTATATACTATATGTTCACTTTCAATTCCATTAATGATATTCATTAGCAATATCTCTGCGACTGCAGTTTATAATAGAGATGTACCTATTTCTATAATAACAATAATAGTTGCTGTTGTATGGGGTGCAATATCTTTTTTTAGATATTTCTATGCAAATAATATAAAAGACTTTGTAGACTCAAGGTTTTTAAAAGCTGAATTTGTTTTGGGATTGTCGTTGTTTGTGTTGTGTATGATTTGGTTTTTTGTAGTTAGAGATAGTGTTGTTGGTAGGGGTGCAGTAGTGTGGTTGCAAGATTTTGTTTCACCATTTTTGTTTTTTTTATATATATTGTGTGTCTTGATAGGATTGAAGGGTACACAAAAAGCAGGTTATTTTTATCATAAGTATGTTTATGATGGTATGGCATACGAAAAACATTTGAAGAAAGGAAGTTTTTTGTTGAGAATATTAAAGCCATTCCATGCCAAATTTTCAACAGATTTAGAAAAAGTTCAGTACTACAATAGATTTAGTTTTGTTATAGAGTTGTATTGGGCTATGTTGGCACTTCCTTTGTTTTTTGGTACTACAATGTTTGGATTGGTATTTGGTATAGCTTTGTACTTGCATTTTGTAGTAGGAAATTATAATAGAATAAAATTAAGTTCATTTAGCAAAAATAAAAACAATACTTTGTTTTGGCTTTATAATGGGACTGTATTTTTGTGTCTTTTGTTGGCATGTTTGAGTTTTAGAGAGGGATTTTTTATAATGTTGTTTAGATTCTCAAATAGTGATAAATCTTCTTATAGTGGTTATGGCAATGTTATTCCTTTTTATTTAGCTTTGTTGTGTTCTATTATTACTATCATAATTAGAAATATATTCAAAAAACATTTTCAACAAATGGAAAGTGTTTATACAGAAAACTGATTGTTTCAATTATTTGCAGATGAGTAGGTACAATTTGGTAGTATAGTATATTTTTGTGTTGCTATATGTTGTTTATTAACTAATGTGATAGATATTGCCATATTTATGTGGTGATATCTATTGCCTTATTTGAGAGTGTACAACTAGAATTTATTGACAATAAAAATACAAACAATCAACAATATTATTTTTTGACGCTCAAAAAGAACCCCAAAGAGCTTTTTTTGTGGGGTGGTGAATTCCTAAAATCCTAGAACGCTTTAAGGTGTTTTTATTTGATATTAATTTTCTTCATTTTAATATGTACTCTATTTGTACACTCCTAATTATTTTGAAGCAATTTATTATTAAGTGTGAGAATATTGTATTTGATAACTTTTAATAATGATATTATTAAGTGAGAAATTATTTTGAAAGATATTGCTATATTTGTTTACATATCACTATCAAAATTAGCAATCAAAAACGACTTGTACAATTGTCTAAAATATAGTATAATAGTCTTAATATGATAAGTGTACAAAATATTAGTTTACAGTATGGTAGTAGGATATTGTTTAAGGATGTCAATATTAAGTTTACGGCAGGCAATTGTTATGGAGTTATTGGTGCAAATGGTGCAGGCAAGAGTACTTTTCTCAAAATTTTGTCGGGAGAACTTCAACCCAATACAGGCGAGGTTGTAATAGAAAAAAACAAACGCATGTCTGTACTCAATCAAGACCAAAATGCATTTGACAATTATACAGTGTTAAATACTGTTATGCAAGGGCATAACAGATTGGTAGAAATTATTGCAGCCAAGGAGATATTGTATGCAAAGCCTGACTTTAATGATGAAGATGGCAAAATTTTGGGTGATTTGGAGAGTGAGTTTGAAGAGTTGGATGGTTGGAATGCTGAGAGCAATGCAGAACAATTGTTGAATAGTCTCAAGGTAGACAAGTCATTGTATGAATCTCAAATGTCGTTGTTAGAGCCTAAGGTAAAAGTAAAAGTTTTGTTGGCACAAGCACTTTTTGGAAATCCTGATATACTAATTTTGGATGAGCCTACCAACAATCTAGATATCAAGAGTGTAGCATGGTTGCAAGATTATTTGATGGAACTAGATAGTACCGTAATAACAGTATCACACAACAGGCATTTTTTGAATCAAGTGTGTACGCATATGTGCGATGTGGACTTTAGAGCTATAAATATTTTTGCGGGCAACTATGATTTTTGGTATGAAACTAGTCAACTAATTTTGCGTCAACAAAAAGATCAAAACAAAAAGGCAGAGACAAGAGCCAAAGAATTGCAGGACTTTATTGCAAGATTTAGTGCAAATGCATCTAAGTCAAGGCAAGCAACTTCACGAAAGAAGGAGCTTGAAAAGCTTAAGATAGAGGATATAAAGCCATCTAATCGTAGATACCCATTTATAGAATTTAAGTATGAAAGAGAACCTGGCAATGATATACTCACTGTGGAGAATTTGACCAAAAAAGGTTATTTTGAAAATCTTTCATTTAGTGTTAAAAAGGGGGATAAGATTGCATTGTTAGGTGACAGAGCTACTGCTATTAGTATGTTTTTTGATATATTGATGGGGATAGAGAGTGCTGATAGTGGTGAGTTTAAGTTTGGAAAAACTATTATACCAACATACTTGCCACTCAACAACAATGAGTTTTTTGACAATTGTACTCTCAATCTTGTGCAGTGGATAGGACAGTATAGTAAGGACAATCATCAAGAGTTTTTGCGTGGTTGGTTGGGGCGTATGTTGTTTAGTGGCGAGGAAGCACTCAAGCAAGCTCAAGTATTGTCAGGTGGAGAGAAGGTGCGATGTATGTTTGCTAGAATGATGTTGCAACAAGGCAATTTTTTGATAATGGACGAGCCTACCAATCACTTGGATTTGGAGAGTATAACAGCTCTCAACAAGGGTTTGCAGTCATTTAAAGGTACTCTACTCTTTGTAAGTCATGACCATGAGTTGGTCAATACAGTAGCTAGCCGTATCATAGAACTTAAGAGTGGCAAAAAAGTATTTGATAGAGATTTGTCTTATGATGAGTATTTGGAGACACAACTGTTGTGATAAGTATTTTGGCAATAAATCAGGATTGTACAAAAAGAGTACATTGATATGAAAGAATAATCATCTAAATAAAATCAACTTTAAAGCGTTCTGGGGATTCGCACCCACCCCAAAAGTTTTTTTGGTTCTTTTTTGGTGTCAAAAAAGAATCACGCAGGTTTTGTTGATAGTTTGTATCTTATGTTAATAGCTACTAGTTGTACACTTTTTATAATTATCTTAGTTTGTAGTTGTTTGACTTTATTGTTTAATTGGGGCAAAAATTGAAATACAAATCAAAACTTTAGACTACAACAGTCAACAACCAACTATGAAAACGGATATAAATCAAATGTCAAGTTCTTCTTTAGCTTTTGTGGGAGATGCTGTTTTCACACTCTTCGTTAGAAGAAGAGTTGCTTTGAAGTATGACAAAAAGAGTGGTGGATTGCATGCATTGCAGTCTCATTTTGTGAGTGCAAAAGCTCAGTCCAAAATGGCTGATATTTTGTTGCCACAACTTACACAACAAGAAAAAGATATATTTGCAAGATGCAAGAATGCTCATGTAGACAACAAGACCAAAGCTGCTACTTATAAGGAATACAAGTCAGCTACGGGATTAGAAGGTGTGCTTGGGTATTTGTATCTAGATGGGGACAACGAACGCTTGAGTGAGTTGTGTGATATTTGCTTTAATAGTATCAATATTTAGTAGTGTACAACGATAGATTATTACAATAAGATACAAACAATCAACAAGGCAATTATTATTCTTTTTTGACGACAAAAAAGAATCAAAAAAGCATTGGGGGGGGGCGAATCCCTCCAAACCCCCAACGCTTTAAGGTTGATTTTGTTTAGTGTTACTTCCTTTCCATCTTAATGTATTCTATTTGTACACTCCTAAATATTTAGTTTGTATAAAATCTTGCAAATTAGTTTGTATAAAATCTTGCAAATTAGATTAAAATGATGTATACTATACAATAATATAGGAGGTGATATTGATGGACGAAAATGTGATTGTGGTTGACAATCTTACCAAAGATTATGGATTGGGTAGAGGTTGTTTTGATGTTTCGTTTGGAGTCAAAAAAGGGGAGGTATTTGGATTTTTAGGACCAAATGGAGCGGGAAAATCTACTACTATAAGGCATTTGTTGGGTTTTCAAAAGGCACACAAAGGCAATTGTAGTATTATGGGATTGGATTGCTGGACAAAACCCAAAGAAGTTCAAGGCTATCTAGGCTACATAGCAGGGGAGATAAATTATCCTGATATAAAGACAGGGTGGCAGTTTATCAAAATGATAGCTTCCATGCGGGGAGTAGACCTAAAAGAGGCAGAGAGGTTGTGTGAGTACTATCAACTTAAGCCACACGGTGTACTCAAACGCATGTCCAAGGGAATGAAGCAAAAGATTGCTTTGGTAGTTGCTTTTATGCACAATCCACAAATTGTCATTTTGGACGAACCTACTAGTGGACTTGACCCACTCATGCAAGCCAAGTTTGTTGATCATATTTTGAGTGAGAGAGATAAGGGTAAGACAATATTGATGTCTAGCCATATTTTTGAAGAGGTAGAAAAGACTTGTGATAGATTGGCAATTATACGCAATGGGAAAATAGTAGCACAAATGCACATGAATGACATAACTCACAACAAGGATAAGCAATTTGAAGTGAGATTTAAGTCATTGGCTGATGCTCAAACTTTTGGCAATTTGCAATATGAATTTGTTGAAAAGAATTATGACAAATCTAGAGTCAAAGTCAAAGTTCATGATAGTCATATAAATAGGTTTGTTGCGGATTTGGCTAAATATCAATTGGAGTATATTAGTGAAATTAAACTCACTCTAGAAGAGCGATTTATGGAGTACTACAAGGACGATACAATGGTAGGAGGTAGTCTATAATGTTTAGTAAACACATAATAAAACAGTCCATTTCTAGCAATTGGAAATTGTGGGCGTTGTTGACAGGATTGCTATCAGCTATTACGGTATTGATGATGTTTTCTTTCATTAGTATTTCAAATAATCCTTATAATGGGATAGATGATAAGCTTGATATTGTACCAATTTTAGCTCAAGCAATTTTTATGCCAACACTTAGTATGGGTAGTATCTTAATGGTAATATTAGCTATAATAATAGGCAACAAATTGGTAGCAAGGGAGATAGATTCGGGTAGTATGAGCTTTGTACTCAACACTCAAACTACAAGGCTACAGGTTTTGCTATCAAAAGCCCTTGTTTATTTTTTGATGTTATTTTTGTTTTCTGTCATTGTTGGATTGATAGTAGTAATAATGGCAAGTACAGCCGCAAATCTTGATGTAGATATGTCATTGCTTGCAAGCATAGTTTCGGGTTTTGTTATATATAGTTTTGCGATTAGTGGTTTTTGTTTTGCTTCTAGTTGTTGGTTTAACAAAGTTAGTTTTTCATTGTTGATTGGGGCAGGTTTGCCATTGATTTTTATGATTATTGGGACTATAGCTCCTGTTTTTGTTGAAACCAATCTTGATTTGTCAAACTTCCTTAAGTCTATTACAGTGACTACACTTTTTGATATAAATGGTATAGTAAAGGGAGATTCGTTTGCCGTACAATTTATAATTTTAGCAGTTATTGGAATAGCAATGTATTCTATAGGCATAATCAAATTTTTGAAAAAAGATTTGCCTTTATAATATTGGATTTGAATTTAATTGATTTTGAAAAACATATAGGGTTGTATCTCTATATGTTTTTTATTTTTCAACTGTGACACTTTGTATATTTGTACATATTATGAAATAAGATCCCTTTTTTATATACAAAACTGTATTTGTATCAAACCTAGTATTTTTTGTTTAGTCAAATAGTTGATGAATATATACAAAAACTTATTAGAGTATTTACATATAGTCTAGCAAATTAGATTGTATGTAAAGGAGTTTTTATGTTTGTCAATAGTAGGTTTTGTAATTGTGTAAATAGGGATAATTGTAGATGTGGTGGAGTGGACAACTGTCGTCCTATTGTCAGCTCCAATTGTTGTGTGTCTGGACCTAGAGGTCCGCAAGGTGAAAGGGGGATTGATGGTGTCAATGGACAGACCCCTTTTATTGGTAGAAATGGAAATTGGTTTGTGGGTGGTTGCGATACAGGCGTGCCTGCTAGAGGTTTGACAGGAGAGACGGGACCGCAAGGACCTTCAGGACAATTGTCTACGGCATACTCTACTCAAACAGGAGAAGGTGGTACAAGTATTGCTGCAAATGGTACAGTACCCTTTGACATTGTATTGGCTAGTTACAATATTGCACCTATCTCAAATGGAGTACAAATAGTAGAATGTGGTATATATGTAGTATCTTACAATCTCAATATAGATAGCAATCAATCTGGACGCTTTGTAATTCAAGTCAATGGAATTACCGTATTGCAAAGTATGATACAATTTGCAAGCAGTGGAGATACTTACTCGTCAACAACACTACTGCCCCTCAATGTAGGTGATGTTGTGACAGTGGTTAATAGTAGTTCTATCTCTATAGGATTGGGTGCAAATACTCCTGATTGTTTGGGATTATTCAATATATACAAGATTGCTTAGTTTTGTATTTGTAGTATGATATACTAGTTTAGTTTATTCTACTCCAATATTATTAGTTTGAGTGTTTGCTTATTATAATAATGAAAACTATAAAAATCACATCAAACCCGCATTAAAATTGTTTACAAATTGTTTAAAATATGTTATAATATTAGGTATAAATGTTTTGGAGACAAATAATATGAAGGTTGTAGTAGCTATTGACTCATTTAAGGGAAGTATCACATCTGCAGATGCTAGTAGATTTGTAAAAAATGGTATATTATCTATATATGCCGACGCTCAAGTTGATACTGTCACTATGGCAGATGGAGGTGAGGGATTTTTGACTAGCCTAGGTAGGAGTATGGAAGCTATAATGAGAACAGCTACTGTAACAGGACCTTTAGGTACAAAGTTGCCAGTTCAATATGGATTGGTACCTGAATCAAACACTTCTATTATAGAGATAGCTCAGGTTGTGGGTTTGAATTTGGTTCCAGAAAATAGTAGAAATCCAATGAAAACTTCTACCTATGGTGTGGGTGAACTTATTTTGGACGCTTTGGATCAAGGTAGTAGAAACTTTATTATAGGATTGGGCGGTAGTGCTACCAATGATGGTGGCGTGGGAATGCTTCAAGCTTTGGGTTATCAATTTGTCAATAAAAAGAATAAGCTTTTGGGATTGGGTGGAAATATATTGCCTGAGATAGAAAGTATAGTAGTCACTAAGGTAGACCCTAGACTTAAGGAATGCAAATTTTTGGTAGCTTGTGATGTCAACAATCCATTGTTTGGGCAAAATGGTGCTACGCATGTATATGGAGCTCAAAAAGGTGCAACCCCTGAAATGATAAAGTTGTTGGATAGTGGATTGGTAAATTTGTCTAATATAGTTAAGCGTGTTTTGGGCAAGACAGCTGCAACTGTGCCGGGTGTAGGTGCTGCCGGTGGATTGGGATATGCTTTTGTAGCATTTTTGAATGGAAAGATAGAGTCTGGGAGTAAGGTAGTAGGTAATGCGGTAAAATTGGAAGATTTGATAAAAGAATGTGATGTAGTTGTGACGGGTGAGGGGCGTATAGATAATCAAACTATACATGGCAAGGCTCCTGCAAGCGTAGCTACGCTTGCTAAGAAATACAATAAGTTGGTAGTAGCTATTGCTGGTATGGTAGAAAATGATATAGAATCATGTCATAGCGTAGGTATAGATGCAATATTTTGTGTACAAAGAGAACCATTGACTCTTGATGAAGCTATGAATACTATGACAGTAGGCAACAATATAGTTGCTACAACAGCTCAAATATTTAGGTTGATTAAAGGAGTAAGCACTACAATACAACCAGATGTAAGGGATATTGTTGTAGAAGAAGTAGTAGAAGAAATTCAAGAGCCACTTGATGAAAAAATGTCAGGCGATAATGCTATATTTGGCAAGAAATAATTACTGTATAGTATGTATAAGATTGAATGGTATAAAGTTTTGATTGTTACAACAAAAGCATGTGAATGATAAATTCGCATGCTTTTTTGAATTGACTAAGTATACAATGCATGTTACAATAAGTTGTGTTGTAGGGTATGATATGTGAGTATAGCTTGAACAACAAAATTAGTTTTTATTGGTCTTTATGCCTTTCACTTACAATAAAGGAGAAAATTTATAGTATGCATATTAGTACAGTAGGGGCAATTTTGGGTTTGGTTCTAGCTATTTTTTTGATAATAAAAAAGGTTAATCCTACATACAGTCTTATTCTTGGTGCAGTGTTGGGAGGTGTGATTGGTGGAGTAGGTTGGGTTTTTGATGGTAAAATGTCTTTTTTACAAATTTTCCCAAATACTGTCAATAGTATTATGGGGACTACTACGGGTACGGGTATAAGGGGTGTTGTTCCTGCCATAATACGGATATTGGCAGCAGGTGTGTTGGCGGGAGTACTTATCAAGTCAGGTGCGGCAGAAGTTATTTCTAGAGCGATAATAAGGTTGTTTGGGGCAAAGTTTGCATTGTTAGCATTGGCATTATCTACTCTTGTATTGACAGCAGTTGGGGTATTTATAGATGTGGCAGTGATTACAGTAGCTCCTGTAGCTATTACAATAGCCAAATCTACAGGATTGCATTGTGTACCTATGTTGTTGGCTCTAATTGGTGGCGGAAAGGCGGGAAATGTTATTAGTCCCAATCCCAATACTATTGCTACTAGTGGAAATTTGGGTGTACCATTGTTTGATTTGATGTTGGCAGGATTGCCGGCAATGTTGGTAGGGCTTGCAGTTAGTGTTTTGCTTGCTATGTGGTTGTCAAAAAAGTTTGGAGTCAATACAGAAGCAGTAGTTGATGACATAGAGATAGTAGAAGATAACAAGGATAAAGAGTTTGACAATTTGCCCTCATTGTGGGCAGCTTTGGTAGCCCCCATTGTGGTAGTTTTGTTGCTTGCATTCAATCCAATATTGTACAATATTGTTAAAGATGCCCCTTCTACAATGATAGACCCTATGATTGCATTGCCAATTGGTGGAATTTTGGGAGCAATAGCAATGAAAAAGTCTAAAAAAATAGTGGAATATCTCTCATTTGGATTGAGCAAAATGACACCTGTGGCAATTATGTTTGTGGGAACAGGAGCAATTGCGGGCGTAATTCAAGATAGCAATTTAAGCAAAGATATAGAAGCGTTGTTTTCTAATTTAAGTTTGTCAATAGTATGGATTGCCCCACTTGCAGGTATTATGTTTTCGGCTGCTACAGGTTCTACAACAGCGGCCGCTACTATTGCATCATCGGCATTTACTAGTGTTGTAGATGGAAAGACCATGTTTTTGGACGGAAGTATTTCCAATTTATCAGCAGCAGCTATGATACATTCGGGTGCAGCTACGCTTGATCATATGCCACATGGTACTTTTTTTCATGCTACATGTGGAAGTGTTAATATGGATATCAAGTCTAGGTTAAAGCTTATACCTTATGAGACGGTTATTGGACTTTGTATGACTATAGTGACTACTATGGTTTTTGGTTTGGTTATAAGATAATATTGACCATAAGGATATATTTTTAATAATTATTGCAAGAATAATTAATATTTTGGTATGAGTACAACAATTGACAATAAGGGTGTATATATTCACATTCCATTTTGCAACAATATCTGTATCTATTGTGACTTTGTATCTAAGATTGATGGTATTGATGGACAGAAGAAATATGTTGGGGTATTGCTAGAAGAGATTGAGAGTAGTCCATGTGAATATAGAGTAATGAATGACAACACAATATTGAAAAGTGATGGCATAAAGCCCAAAATAGACAGTATATATTTTGGTGGGGGTACGCCGTCTAGTTTGTATACTGGTGGTATTGAACATATTATTGATAGATTGAGAGAAAAATTTGAAGTATTGCAAGATTGTGAAATTACTGTAGAATGTAATCCCGAATCTATTGAAAGAACTAAATTGATAGAGTACAAGAGAGCAGGAGTCAATCGTATTTCTGTTGGCTTGCAGTGTGCTGATGATGCAGTACTAAAGTTGTTGGGTAGAAGACATACTACAAAAGAATATATCAATGCAACAAAGCTTGTAAGGGATTATTTTGACAATTATAGTACTGATTTGATACTTGGCTTGCCGAGATTGAATAGCAACAACAGTGTGCATGATATTGTAACAAAGAGTATAGATACTGTTTTGAGTTGTGAGCCTAATCATATAAGTGTATATGCACTCAAAGTAGAAGAAGGCACACCTTTGGAGAGATATAGATATAAGTACGATATTGCAGATGATGATTGTGTTGCGGATTTGTATCAATATACTGTAGTGAGTTTGTCAAAGGCAGGGTTTGATAGATATGAGATTAGCAACTTTTGTATTAAGGGTTGTGAGAGTAGGCACAATCTCAAATATTGGAAAGGTGGAGATTATTTTGGGTTTGGTGTTTCTAGTGCGGGAAGACATGGTAGAATTATGACCAAAAATACCGATATTGTAGATGATTATTTATTGAGAGAAGGGACAGAATTTGAAATTGTGTCATTGCAAGAACAGCACAATGACTATATTATGTTGGGCTTGAGACTTAGTAATGGAATTAGCTTGAGTGAGTACAAGAGATTGTTTGGGGTTGATTTGTTGAATGATAAGCGTAATGAGATTGAAACTCTTATTGAGCAAGGATTGTTGACAATTAGTGATGATAATTTGTTTATTCCATCACAATATTTGTATGTTAGCAACGGAATAATTTTGAAATTGTTGGGATAATTTTATATGAAGCACAATTTGATAAATAAAAAAGACCAAATGTTGTTGATTGACTTTGTATGCACGGCACTAGATATTGATGCAAGATTGTTTAGTAGACTTTTGGATAAAAAAGAGATAAGAGTAAATACTGTGATATCTAGTCAAAATCTGCCTTTGAGAGCAGGTGATATGGTGAGTGTATTTTTGCCACAAAAGTTTGTAGAAAGACAGGACAAGCCTTTGGAAGTTGTGTTTGTCAATGAACATATTTTGATTTTTAACAAGCCACAGGGAATTGCAGTAGAAGACTATCAAAAATTGGTGCAAAAACAATATCCAAAGTCTGTGCTTGCTCACAGATTGGATCGCAATACTGGGGGTATACTTGTCTTTGGGGCAAATGTGCAATGTGGTGAAGCTCTATTGCAAGCATTTAAACAACATAAAGTAATCAAAACTTATTATGCTAGAGTACACGGTAGATGGCAAGTCAATCAATCATTTAGGGCATGGATATTTAAAGATGCCAAACTATCTCAATCTAGAGTGTTTGATACTAAGAGAGTTGGTTGCAAGGAGATAGAGACACATTTTGAAAATATAAAGGAAGTTGTGCCAATTGTGAGTATGGGAGTATCTACACACACTGCTAATGACAATACTACTTGGATTAGAGTTATGCCAAAGACAGGTAGGACACATCAAATAAGAGCTCATCTGTGTCACTTGCAACACCCAATAGTAGGTGAGGGAAAGTATAGTTTGCAACAGTATAGACAAGCAAATTTGGATTTTCAAAAGCAAGGAATTAGGTATCAGCAATTGTTTGCAATGTCTATTAAGTTTGTAGGTCTTGTTGGTGAATTGGAATATCTTAATGATAGAATTTTTGAGATAAAATAATGTAAAAGTGATATGTTTTATATATATTATTGATATAATTGGCACTATTTCAAATAGTAGATAGCGTCAATGGTACTAATAGATGTGTCAAAACAGTTGACATTTGAGTTGAGTATGTAGTAAAATGACGATGGTGCTATATGGGGAGTTAGCGGTGCCCTGTAACTCGCAATCCGCTACAGCGAGATAGAACGCCGTCCGAGGTTATATTAGGTTTTTGCAGTAGGGTGATAGTGGTTGTTGATAACAAGGTCTTATGCAATGTCGTGCCGTGAACCGTGTCAGAGTAGAGATACAGCAGCACTAAGTGGATTTCGTACATGTGCCATAAGGTAGCTTTGCGGGAGACTGTTATTGTCAAGTACGATGGGTCTAGTATAGACAGAGACGGTGCATCATACATATGCATTTACAATACATTGATATTGTAAATGTTTTTTGTTTTCTTTAGTATTTTGGGATTGTTGAGAGATTGATTTTTTGTAAAAAATTCTATAAGACAATAAACTAGTAGCAATTTTTTTTGTACAAATTTGCTACTAGTTTATTGTTTTTTTACATATAAAAAAGTGCGGACATATTTGACAAATGTTGTTTTTTTGTGCCAATATTTGTATATTGTGGCAGTATTTTATTGTGCTATAATACAGTATATGATTGTTTATGTTGAGATAGTTTTGTTGGATAATTTTATTATGACTATGCTAATTTGTCTATTGGTATTTAGTTTGGGTAGATATAGGATTAGGTGGATTGAGATTGTGTTGGTTTGCATTTTGGGTTCTGTTATATCTTTGTTGTATCCATTTTTGCCTTTTAATGGTATTTTGTTGCTAGGATATAGAGTTGTGGTTGGTATTGTGCTTGGTTTGATTTTGATGTATAGGCAGTCTAGAAAGATGTTGGGAATAGTTTGTTTCTTAGTCTGTACTGTTGGTATGGGGGGTATTGTATTTGCTTTGAGATACTTTGTATACGGTGAATATAGTAGTAGTGTTGTGACACCAAGTTTAGTTTGGATTATTGTAGGTTGTGGTTTTGTAGTGTATTGGATTGGCAAAAGTGTTTTTTTGAGATATCACAAAATGAGAGATAGTTGGATATTTGAGAGTAGAGCATTGGTCTATGTGGGCAACAAGGAATTGGAATTGAATGGATTTGTAGATAGTGGCAACAAATTGTATTTTGGGGGACAACCCGTTGCATTGTTGCCAAAATCCAAGATAAATTTTGACTCTAATAGCAACAAGTATATGTCGATCAATACTGTAGCAGGGGATACCAAAATACCAATAATTTTTGCAAAAAAAATTGTGTTATATACTAGGACAAGTATTAATATACTATACAATGTACCAATAGGTTTGACTGATAGTAAGTTTGATGGATTTGATATATTGTTGCCACCGGCGGCATTGGCAACCTAGATAAATATAAAAATGTTGTTATAAATTTAAGTTTTTAAGAGAGATTAGTTTGTTTGTTATTAATTTAGTCGTAGAGTGCAACGGTTGTTGCTATTAAAATCAATTATTGTTTATTTAATATTTATAAAGGGGAATAAAAGAGTGAGTTTGTTTGTAAAATTATGGAAAAATATTGTGAGAATTTTGGGATTTGGACTATCCAACGAACTTTATTATATGGGTAGTAGTGAGTCCTTGCCACAACCTCTTAAAGCTGAAGAAGAGATGGACACTATACTTGCTTTCTCGGTTGGTAGTGACAGTGCTAGAGACACACTGATAGAACGAAATTTGAGATTGGTAGTTTATATTGCTCGCAAGTTTGACAATACGGGTGTAGATTTGGATGACTTGATTTCGGTTGGGAGTATTGGTCTTATTAAAGCGGTAAATAGTTTTGATGTATCCAAAAAAATCAAGTTGGCTACATATGCTAGTAGGTGTATAGAGAATGAGATACTAATGCATCTTAGGCGAGTTGTACGATATAGGGGGGAAGTCTCTTTGGATGACCCACTCAATGTTGACTTTGAGGGCAACGAATTGTTGTTGAGTGATATTTTGGGTACAGAACCTGATATTATTTATAAAGATATTGAGATGAGTGTAGAAAAGAAAATGTTATACACAGCTATAGCTCAGCTCAAAAATAGAGAAAAGGAGATTATGGATATGCGATTTGGTTTGAGTGGTGGAGATGAACGCACTCAAAAGGAAGTTGCCGACGCTCTTGGAATATCTCAATCTTATATATCTCGCTTAGAAAAAAAGATAATTTTGAGACTAAAGAAGTATATTGCCAAAGCATTGTAGTACCACGGCTTTTTGTAGTATACAATTGATATAAATTGGGTTGCTAATAAGGAACACTCTCCTTTAAAAGAGAGTGTACAAGTAGCAGATATTAACAATAGAATACAAACAATCAACAAAACCAACGATATTCTTTTTTGGCGTCAAAAAAGAACCAAAAAAGCGTTCGGGGGGTTGCGAATCCCCCCGAATGCTTTAAGTTTGATTTTATTTTAGGTGTTTCTTCTTTGAGATGCTAAATGACAATTGCTTGGGCATATGTTATAATACTGTAATGTACAAAATAAATATAGTTGCAGTTGGCAGTCTTAAAGAAAAATTTTGGCGAGATGCTGTCGCCGAATATATCAAGAGATTGGGTAGTTGGGGTAAGATTAATGTTGTAGAGATTGATGAAGCTAGCAACTTGTGTGGATTGGCAAAGCTAGAAAAAGAGAAAAATGATTTGTTAAAATATGTCAAAGATGGCAAAACATACCTTTTGGACATAGATGGCAAAAATGTCACTAGTGAGCAAATGTCAAATCTACTCACTAGTGACAGTGTCACCAATTGGATAATAGGTGGAAGCAATGGTGTATCAAAACAAATTAAAGATAGTGCAAATGATATTGTAAGTTTTGGAAAAATAACTATCCCACACCAACTTTGTAGAGTAGTATTGGTAGAACAAATTTATAGGGGAATGATGATATCATTGGGTAGAAGTTATCACAAATAGTGTTGATTGCGATTTTGAGAGTTGCAACTATAGAACATTAATATATTATAATACAAAAAATCAACAAAACCAGCGATATTCTTTTTTGACGCCAAAAAAGAATCAAAAAAGCTATTGGGGGGTTGCGAATCCCCCCAAACCCCCGAACGCTCTAAGGTTGATTTTATTTATGTGTTTGTTTTTTCATTTTAATATCTCTATTTGTACACTTCTTGAAATTTTGTTGATTTGATTGGTGTTGTATACTTAAAAAAATATTTGGGAATCTCAAACTTTCGTATAGTATAATATACTATTGAGCATTGTTGTTTTGTTGCATGACAGTTTTTGTCATTTCTATTGTCCCCCAAGGGTGATGTGGTGGTGCATATATTGTATGCAATTTGATTGGGGTGCTTCCTGTATTGACAATATTGTGATATGTCCCTGCGGGTACAAATACACTATCATCTTCAAATACCATTTGTTGAATGTACAAATTGTTGCTAGCATTGCCCATCATAGCTACACCACTACCTTGTTCTAACCGTATAAATTGGTCAGTGTCAGGATGAATTTCTAATCCCAATTCGTCGCCTACAGGTATACTCATGACTGTTACTTGTAGGTACTCTCCTGTCCAAACAGCAGTACGATATGTATCGTTGCCAATTGTTGCTCTGTTGATATCCACAATAAAGGGGTGTGGACCAAAATCTGTAATAATATTGTTTTGCATAATATACAATATATTGTATATGACTAAGATTGGTGAATAAAAAAATATAGTTGACTGCAAATTGACAAATTGTGAACATTAGGCATTGTTTATTAATCTAAGAACTGTTTTATATGAGTATGAAACAGTTCTTTTTGATAATGTACAACGAGAGATTATTAACAACAATATACAAACTATCAACAAAATAGGTTATTCTTTTTTGACGCCAAAAAAGACCAAAAAAAGCATTTTTTGGGGGGGGGCGAATTCAAACCCCCGAACGCTTTAAGGTTGATTTTATTTAGGTTTACCTATTTTCATCTTAATGTACCCTATTTGTATACTATTTTTAGTATTTGTAAATAAAATATGAATGAAAAGAAAATGAAATAATATTGCACTATAGGTATTGACAATCTCGTATGTTCATAATATAGTAGTAATTTGTATTTATATATGATATAATTGGTATGTAAATATGAACAAATGTTTGTTGAGAATTTAGCTTTAGAAATTAAAGGATAATTATGAGTTATTCAAAATTAAAAAGTAATGTATTGGGTTTGATTGTTGTAGTATTGTTGTTGCATGCAATTGTTGCTAGCTTTTTGGTGTTGGGATTGAGAGATAGTGGTGATAATAGTCTCAATACAAGCAACCAATCTATATACAACAACAATACTGAGAGTTTGGATAATGATATGGAAGGGTATATTTTTGATGTTACTCTTTTACCAAATGGAGCTTATAATTGGTTTGATTATGGTGATGCAGGTAATGGATATATTCTTCATGTACAGTGGGGCAACCTTATTGATTATGGGCAAATAAAAGACAAAAATCCCCCAAAACTAGTACGAATTGGATATATGTTTAGAGGTTTTTTTTATAAATATGGTGGTAATTTTGTAGAATATATCAATGCTGACTATCAAGGTATTCGCCCGTGGGATATTGCACAATATGGTGTGCAATTGCAAGCTATGTGGATACCGTTGCAATCTAATATAAAATTTGATCTCAATGTCCCAGATATGTCTGTAGTAGATACTCCTAGTGTTGCCAATATTGTAGTTGTAGGAGAATTTGGTGACGAAATGCGTACAACATGGTTTACACCCAATGGTAGAGAATATCCTTTGATACTACCTCAACGCAATGATGGATTTGAATTTTTGGGTTTTTATATAACTCCAAATGGTGAAAGTACTCTCGGGGGCAATAGCTATAGTGACCCAGACAAACAATACTACAAAAAAGATATTGAGCACAATATGCTGTTGCCAGCTAGTGAATATCTTGTTTGGGATTGCAATCTACAGACATTCCCAAATGATGTGCAAGATATGCTTGATATTGTCAATACCAAAAATGAGTATACTCTATATGCTAGATGGAAAAGTCCTGCAACTAAAATTATTCTTGACAATGCTATAGATGATGACAATGGTATAACATATGAAATCGTGGGTTATTATGGTGAAAAATTACCAAAATTGAATAGTATTCCACAAAGAAAGGGACATACTTTTGAAGGATATTATGATGAATTGAATTATGATATTGATAAAAAAGGAAATCAATATTATGATTCTAATGGAGATGCTTGCAAGGAATGGGACAAATATATTGATAAGACTTATGTTCTTTATGCATATTGGATACCTAAGACATATAGTGTAATTTTGAATCATGCGGGTGGATTTTATATAGAAAATAATATTGCAACAATAAAATTCAAATATGGTTCGGAGATTAGTCTGCTTGGGATTCCACAATACAATGATAGAGAAGAAAAAAAAGTATTTAATGGGTATTATGATGATAAAGGCACAATGTACTTTAACAAATATATGGCAAGTAGTACAGACAAGTATGAGTATGATAGAGATTTGTGTCTTTATGCTGATTGGATTAGTGGAGTGTTTAAAGTTTCGTTTGAATTGAATGGGGGTGAGTGGATTGGTATTGATGGTATTGATGGTATTGATGGTATTGATGGTATTGTTGGAGAAAAATTGACCGATTTTGCAGTAGCTCCAACTAAAATTGGACATGAATTTGTTGGGTTTTTTGATAATAATTATGTACAATATTATGATAGAGATATGAAATGTACTAGAATATGGGATATAAATGAAGATACTATACTACAAGCAGATTGGATAAAACAAAAGTATACCATCACAATTGACTTGAAAGGTGGAGAGGGTATAAGTGAGTTGACAGTTTTGTTTGGAGATATGTTGAAGTGGGAGATTCCAACAAAAGACGGGTACAAATTTGTTGGTTTATATGACAAACTAAATGGTGAAGGCAATGAGTATTATAATAACAAGGGAGCTACCAAGCCATACGAGATAAATGGGGATACTACATTGTTTGTATATTGGCAAGATTTGAACGATATTGGCAACAATAATGTCAAAGATAAGGTAAAGATAGATATGAAGAGTATAATTGTGTATGGTAGTATTGTATTGAGTGTGCTATTTGTACTTGGCATAGTAGTGGTGTTGATATCTAAAAGAAAACGAGTGTAATTGATATGTATTGTGAGAACAAGCTATTGTTAACAATAGAATAACAGACAATCAACAAAACCAACTATAGGCTTTTTTGACGCAAAAAAATAACCAAAAAAGTATTTTTTGGGGGGGGGCAAATTCAAACCCCGAACGCTTTTTAAGGTTGATTTTAATTAAGTTGTTACTTTCTTTCCATCTTAATGTCTTTATTGATAGAGTGTATAGTTTTTACAAAATTTTGAAATAGTGTTGTAGAAAAGACTATCTTACAACATGTGCAAGATAGTCTTTTTTAGAGATATTTGTATTTAAATTTTTTTTGTGAATATTTGGGTGTCTAGTACATTCCACCCATTCCGCCCATACCACCACCTTGTGGCATAGCCGGTTCGGGTTCTGGAATATCTACAACTATGCTCTCTGTGGTCAAGAGAGTTGCTGCTACGCTTGCTGCGTTTTGTAGAGCAGAACGAACTACCTTGGTTGGATCTATTATTCCTTTTTCTATCATGTCGCCATAAGTGTCATTGAGAGCGTCGTATCCGTATGCAGATTTGTTGCCACGGTTGTTGATGATATTGTTGACTACTACAGCACCATCTACACCCGAATTGTTGGCTATTTGTTGTACTGGAGATTCTAGAGCTTTGCGTACTATTTCGGCACCTGTCTTTTTGTCCCCTGTTAGAGACTTTATAAGTTTGTCTACATTGGCAACACAGTTGAGCAATGCTACGCCTCCACCGGCTACTACACCTTCTTCGGTAGCGGCACGAGTTGCTGATAGGGCATCTTCTATACGCAATTTCTTTTCTTTCATTTCTACTTCAGTTGCAGCACCTACATGTATTACGGCTACTCCGCCTGCCAATTTGGCAAGTCTTTCTTGAAGTTTTTCTTTGTCGTAGTCGCTTGTAGTTGCCTCTACTTGAGATTTGATAGCTTTGATGCGGTCTTGAATAGCTTCTTTGCTACCTGCACCTTCTACTATAGTAGTGTTGTCCTTGTCTACTTTGACTGTTTTTGCCTTGCCCAAATCAGCAAGTTTTGTGTCTTTGAGTTCTAGCCCTGTTTCTTCACTTATGACTTTGCCACCTGTCAAGATTGCAATATCTTCCAACATCGCTTTGCGTCTATCACCAAATCCTGGAGCTTTGACAGCTACTACATTGAATGTGCCTCTTAGCTTGTTGACTACCAATGTTGTTAGAGCTTCGCCCTCTATGTCATCTGCTATAATTACCAATTTTTGATGAGATTGTACTACTTGTTCTAGCAGTGGAAGAATCTCTTGAATGTTTGAGATTTTTTTGTCTGTGATTAAGATTGACGGATCTTCTAGCAATGCTTCCATCTTCTCTGTGTTGGTAACCATATAGCTAGATGCATATCCTCTATCAAATTGCATTCCCTTGACAAGAGTTAGGGTAGTGTCCATTGTCTTGGATTCTTCTACTGTAATGACACCGTCATTTCCTACCTTTTCCATAGCGTCTGCAATCAATTGCCCAACTGTAGGGTCTGCGGCACTTACGCTAGCTACTTGAGCAATAGCATTTTTGTCAGCAATTTTTTTTGAAACTTTTTTTAGTTCGGTTACTGCAACTTCGCTAGCTTCTAGGATACCATTTTTGATAATCATTGGGTTGGCACCTGCGGCTACATTTTTTAAGCCTTCTTTGATAATAGCTTGAGCTAGAACGCATGCACTAGTTGTACCATCACCTACAACATCATTGGTTTTAGTAGAAACTTCTTTGACTATTTGAGCTCCTAGATTTTCAAATGGATCTTCAAGCTCTATTTCTTTGGCAATAGTAACACCATCATTGGTTATGAGAGGGCTACCAAATTTTTTGCCCAATACTACATTACGACCTTTTGGTCCTAAAGTAATTTTGACTGTATTGGCTAGAATATTTACGCCTGTCTCTAGTGCTCTTCTAGCTTCTTCGCCTGTTTTGATTTGTTTTGGCATAGTTGTTTATTCTCCAAATTATTTTGATTTGTTTGTTGTCTAGTATTACAAACTTTTGACAACGATATTTGTGATATATAGTACAAAATTATTCTACTATAGCTAACACATCAC
Organism: Bacillota bacterium; assembly: GCA_009787385.1. Taxonomy (GTDB): domain Bacteria; phylum Bacillota; class Clostridia; order Christensenellales; family Pumilibacteraceae; genus WRGC01. Next base: position 1,649 of record WRGC01000027.1, on the reverse strand, counting down.
TTTGACGCATTATTGTGACTTCTTTGCCATCTATTTTGAACTCGCTACCAGCATACTTTGAGTACAAAATTTTGTCACCTACTTTGACTTCCATTTTGACTTCTTTGCCATCTATATTACCTCCTGGTCCTACGGCTAGAACTTTGGCTATTTGTGGCTTCTCTTGAGCGGTAGTTGGTAGTACTATACCACTCTTTGTTTTTTCTTCGGTATCCATAGCTTGTATAACTATGCGATCAAACAATGGTTTTATTTTTAATGCCATTTTGTTGCTCCTTATATTTTATTGATAATATATTATAAAAATAATTACAACTTGTCAAGCGTTTTAGCAATCTTTTTGTGAGAGTGCTAAAATTTGGTACATGTTGCTTGCTTTGACGAATATTTGACTTTTGATATTGTATGTATTATACTAGTCAAAAAAGGAGAAAGTTTATGACAATATTGGTTACGGGTGGACTTGGTTATATTGGCAGTCATGTGGTGGTAGAATTGTTGAACTTAAACCATAGCGTGGTTGTAGTAGACAATTTGGTGAATAGTGATATTGGTGTCAAAAGTAGAATAGAACAAATTGCAGGGCGTGAAATAGTATTTTGTGAGGTTGACTTGTGTGATAGAGCAGGATTGACTTGGGTGTTTGACAATCACAAGATAGACTGTGTCGTGCATTTTGCTGCACTTAAGGCAGTAGGTGAAAGTGTAGAAAAGCCTTTGAAGTACTATCAAAACAATATAGGTGGTATGATTAATTTGTTGAGTGTAATGCATGACCATGGAGTCAACAAATTGGTTTTTAGTAGTAGTGCGACTGTGTATGGTATACCAAAGACTGTACCTATCAAAGAGACTAGTGATATAAAGGCTATCAATCCATATGGACAAACCAAGGTTGTTTGTGAGCAAATTGTGCAAGACTATGCGGCAAGCAATCCCAATTTTGGTGTAATCAATCTTAGATACTTCAATCCTGTTGGGGCTCACAGTAGTTTGTTGATTGGAGAAAATCCAAAGGGTATACCCAACAATCTAATGCCAGTAGTATGCAATGTAGCAATTGGCAAACAGGACAAGCTAAAAATATTTGGACATGACTACGATACTATAGATGGTACATGTGTTAGAGATTATGTTCATGTGGTTGATTTAGCTTTGGGACATGTGAGTGCTTTGAAATGGGTAATGAACAATAGTGGGGTAGAATTTGTCAATTTGGGTACGGGCAAGGGAGCAACTGTAATGGAAGTTGTGCAGACATTTGAACAAGTTACAGGGGTAAAAGTGCCTTTTGAGATAGTGGGAAGAAGAGCGGGGGATGCAACTGAAGCGGTTGCAAGTACAGACAAAGCCAAAAAGTTGTTGGCATGGCAATCATCTAAAGGACTTGCAGATATGTGTCGTGACCATTTGGGATATGCAAAGAATGCTACCAATTGAGAATTGTGAAGTTTGTTTTTGGGTTGCAATATATATTGCAAAAATATAAAGTTTAAAACGAACGCTTATTAACAATTAGGATACTAACAATCATCAAAAGCAACAATATTATTTTTTGAGGCAAAAAAGAATCAAAGAAGCTATTGCTGTGTTGCGAATTCAAACTCCCGAACGATTTAAGGTTGCTTTGATTAGGTGTTACTTTTTTT
>WRGC01000026.1 GCA_009787385.1 Bacillota bacterium | reverse complement strand
CAGCATTTTGTAGTTCGTTAGCTTGTTGTTCTAATGATAAATCACTAATAAAACTGTTAGCTTTTCCCTCTACAACAGTCCAATCATATGGCAATGTCAATGTATACTCACCATAATAATCTTTTATATACCCATCAAACTTAGGACCATCTGTTTTAAATACAAAACAACCAACCAAAAAGAAAGATACAAAACATAATACACTAGCAAAACATACACACTTTAAAAGAATTTTTGTTTTAACCATAATATTTAAACCACCTTCAATTTTTCATAATAGATTAGATTTAAATAACATCAATAATTTGCATACAAATATTATTCAAATCCAATCTACTAAAATTATATGGAAACTTATTTTGTAGCTACACTAAAATTGCGGCCACCCAAAAGCAAATCACTTGTCATTATTATTGTATTATTAGAGTTGCTAAGTGCTATATTTTCTTTTATTTTTGTTTGCATGCTAGACACAACATTGCCATATATCCAACTTACACTAAATGTTATTAACAATGAAATTATATCAGATACAATTGGAATACATCCAAGTATATTTACAAAAGTACTATACTTTCCATCTACAATACTTTGCAAAATTTCCTTTATTTTCTGTATATCTCCATCCTTTGAGTTTAATATATTAGCAACTTGCTCATCATTGTATATACTTTTAAAATAACCCATCAATGAATCACTACTCCACAACACATCTAAGTGCCTAGCAAGAATATCTATACCTGCCACAAAGAATACTGAAACAGCCATACTAAGAGAAAAATAATACCCAACTGGAACAGGTACCCACAATATACTTTGAGTTCTAATATAAAAATCATTTTTGCCGCCAACAATTGTACGAGTTGCATAATTGTCAGCAAAATAATAATTGCCATCATCAGCAATATAAAGAGTGCCATTTTCTACCATAGAATTGATGGTATTAAGCATCTTATCATATTGTTGCATAACTTCAATATCTTGTTCTTCTATGCTTGTGTTGCCCCTTGTCTTTCTTGTCAAATCTAATGACACTGTACCATTGTCATTTTGTACAAAAAAGTTGATATACTTTTTTGCATAATACTCTAAACCTACTCCATCACCAGTCACTGACTTGGTTGAACTTTTAGTCTGCAATACTACCATCAATATCGCTGACAATGACAAAACTGCTATTAGTGATATTATCACCAATCGTTGCCTTAACTTTTTTGTTCCTTTCATACAAAAAAATCTCCTAAAATTTATTTATCTTAGAAGACATTGCATTTATTCACTTGTTGCCTATACTACCACAACTACCTTATATCCAATCTCTCTTACTCTCCAATCTACATATATTTTTTTATCTAGAATATTTCTATATGTATACCAAGGAGCAAGGAGCAAGGAGCAAGGAGCAAGCAATATCCTTTAAAACCATCCTTATTTATACTCTCATTATATCATATACTTATACATGTGTCAACCGTTGCTAAAGAAAAAATTTATATAAATAATAATAGTAATAGCTACAATCAACATGACTATAGCTATTACTATTCATAGTTTAAATACAAAGAACAATCAACCCCACGGCTTCATATTTTTTACAGACAATTGTTCTCCCTCTATATTAGCATTCAACACATTTGCAAAACGCTTGTAAAACATAATCCGTCTTGCTACTGCATTTACAGGATAACCATTGTTGTCATACAACTCTTCTTGCCCTGCTTCTACTCCTCCATTAATAATAATAATACTCATAGCAAAGCCAGATTCATAACCATATTTGTCCTTATCAGCTTGAGTAGGCATCCATCTCTTAGAAATAACATCACTACAACTAACTTTGGGCGGTTGTGGAGTCATCCAAAACATAAGCGACGACATCCAAGCATCAACACCACTTTCTAACAAAATTTCTGGATTATTCAACCACTTGTTGTTTTTATAATGTTCTGGATTGGCTCCAGGTGGCATAACTCCTGGCGTTCTATTATAATCTCCGGGATTCCATTCCCCCCACTTTTCTGGATAATAATCTTCGTTGGTATATAGTATATCTGACAACAAACCATAGTTGAAATTATAACTAACTTGCTTAGGTCCTCTACCATGATAAGACTTACCTGATATTGCTGGCCAAGGCTCGTATGGTGGTCTATCAGGTTGAGAATATGCTCCATCAGTAGCGCCCTCTTTTCCAACTTCTTCATTGTAGAATAAGCCCCAATAAATTTGTTCACCATTTATATTTGCCATTTCTCCAACTTCATGAGCATTGTTGGCAAGCCAAGCTGCCAATTCTCTGCGATTGTCGTTATCATCTTTGGCCGTCAAGAATGAGCCAAAATCTGTTTTTATATCAACAATAGGATAATTTATATTCCAATATGCATCAAAACCATCACCAGGATCTATCATATATTCATTGCCTGTAATTTTGTCTATTACACTTATCCTAACACTATACTCAGCACCAACTCTATACCTAATTCTATGAATTCTAGTAGCCATGTATCTTGCCGCTTCTATCAAGTTGTCATAAGTATAATAGTTGTCAGTTTTGCTCTCAACTCTTTCCTTAGACCAATATCCAGGATATCCCGCTTCTGCCCAATGGTCTTTCCAACCTTGAGTACCAAACCTAACAGGAAACATTTCCAAAAATAATTTTTCGGGCAAATAATATCTTATTCTAGCTTCTACTCCATCAGGACTAAAGTCAGTAATATCTACTCCAGGAGCTACGGGTGGACGACTACCACCACCGTTTCCACCGCCACCATTGCCGCCACCAATTTCATTATTAGAATTGTTGCCAAAACCCGAAAATATTGATACTCCTATTATACTGATTGTCAATATTAATGCCAATACTATGCTACCAATTATTATTTTATTTTTTTTAAGCACAAAATAACCTCTTTAAAGGCAAATGCATACAAAATATTAATAATGAACAAATTATTCGTATACTTTAACCCACATACATTATAACATATATATATATATATTATGTCAAACATATGTGCATATTATTAATACACACAATTTTGATAGAAGTTTATTTTGATACTATTACGACCCACACTGCTCCAAATCCACCATCTTTGGGCTCACATGGATCTACCTTGGATACAAATTTACTTTTGTCTAAATATTCTCGCAATGGTTGTCTAAGTACAGAAGTTTTGTCAGGTGAATGCAACCCTTTGCCATATATCAATCTAAATCGTTTTATTGAATGGTGGCTACAATACAATAACTTTTCTTCTAGTTTTTTAATTGCTTGTTGTACAGTAAGACCATGTACATCTAAACAATCATCAACTATCTTTTTTGGATTTTTTTTGTTATGCAAATATGTAGGCTTGTCCTGCTTATCCCCAATATTATTTAAGTATTGGGGCAAAAGATCTTCAAATTTATCTATCATAATAAAAATTTTTGCTTGCAATATATTAATAACCTTAACAACATCACAAACAACTTATCTATATAACCCGTATTAACAATAGTACAATCTTGTTTGAATTTTATATTTCAATACAATACTCAAACTACTATAGGATTATGCTTGCTTTCATGTCCTATAGTAGTTGTACCATAGTGACCTGTATATACCTTAATTTTGTGGTCAAGTTTAAATAATTTATGAAGAGATTGTTTGATTTTGTCAAAGTTGCCACCGTACAAATCTGTCCTACCATAATCCTCATAAAACAGAGTATCACCACTAAACAAATTATCTTCTATCAAAAAACACACACTACCCTCTGTATGCCCAGGAGTATGCAATACCTGTATTTTGAAACCTGCAAAATCCAATTCATCACCTCCATGAATTGTAGTATACTCATTACAATGCCCAACTTGATACTGCTTTCTAGCTCCTTCATTGAGGTCACTAGTTAGTCTTTCAGCATCATACTCATGTATATATACCTTTGCACCCAACTTTTGCAATGGAGATGCATTGAGCATATGGTCAAAATGTCCATGAGTAAGCAAAAGCGTCCATGGCTTTGGTTGCTTGTTCAACTCCTTAGTGAGTTGTTCTAAATTTGCTCCACAATCAATTATTAATGTACCTTTTTGTGTACTCAAAATATAAGTATTGCTATCAAACATTCCAACTAGTGTCTTAACTTCCATGAAGTTATTATAATAGGATATCAATCAAAAGTCAACTACAAATTTTATATTAGTTTACTGTATTCTAAAGCCATTGCTAGCAATTTTTCTCTATTATTGAGAGTAGGATTTTCTATACAATCATCCAATAATCTATCAAGTATTTGACCAATTTTTTGTGGTGAAATAAAAGATAGAATATCATTACCTTTTATACTAAGTTGTGAGATATTGATAGGGGTATTATCTTCTTTTAATTCCAACAATATTTTTTGTATCATACAAGCATTTTCAATCTGCCCTAATGCCAATGACATATCAATTATATTTTTCAAAAACTTGTTGTAATAAACACAGTATTTTCTTATCTCTAAATAAGACAATACTGTACTATACTTTTTGTACGCATCAATAGTTGACAATATATCATGTTTGATACCATTGCTATACTTCAAATCATCTAACACCATCTTGGGATTGTCAGCAAAATATAGCAACAATATCAATCTAATTTTAATATCACACTCCTTAATATACTCAATATTATCAATAGAGATATTGCCAAAACCATTAGAAATATAAGGCAAAATTCCAAACTCTATTAGTTTGCAAAGTCCGTAATAATGTGCATATTGTACATTATATTTAGTGTCAGCTTTTATTATTTTATCCAACTCCATGCGTTTTCTCTCACTACTTATATCATGTAGCAAACTCAACTTATCTTTGGATAAAGTTACAGTTGTCAAATCAACTACAAATCCAGTCTCTGCTGCTATTCTTACCATTCTCAAAATTCTCAATCCATCTACAACAAAAACACTTTGATTGATTGCACGCAATATCCCGCTCTTGCAATCATAACAACCATTATACAAATCTATAAACTTATTGCTTTTCAAATCATAATATATAGCATTACAAGCAAAATCACGCCTATCACAATCCAATCTTATATCATCTACAAACTCTACCTTATCAGGAGTATGATTGCCATCAGTATAATGTTCTATCCTAAATGGAGTATATTCGTATGCGTCCCCATCTATATAAATAATTGCAGTACCAAGTTTTGGTTGCACAACCTTGCAAAAACATTTGTATGGCAAAATCAATTGATTGGCAGGAAGTGGTCCTGTCAAATCTATATCAGTACAACCAAGCCCTGCAATATAATTTCGTATATACCCCCCCACTATGTAGAGTGGTGATTGTATAGTATTTGCTATTTGTTGTAGTGATTGTGGTATTTTTATATGCATGATGAATAGGAGCATTGTAGAATGAAAAGCAACAATGATAAAAACATTAACTATAGGCTAAAGTTTAATAAAAAATCACATAGAGATAGACTTGTGGTATAATAGGTTTAACAACAAAACTACAAACCCAAGGACAGCCCATGGAGCGAGAATATTATAACACACAAAAGAGAAAAGACAAACACTTATATTTGTATGAAAAATAAGAAATTGAGAAAGTGTTGTGCAAGTATATCTATTATAGCTATAATGCTTAACCGAACAAAAGTAGTCAGTAGAGAGCTAATTAGATACAATTCAATCTCTAAAACAATTGTTTTACTCCATTTTTCCGTGTACCTTAAAAATGTATCAATCAATTATATAAGGACAAATTATACTACAATTATTATATATTGGTCAATACGATGTGTCATTGTTACAACAAAAAGAGATATTTTATACAACTATCCGTACAAAATATCTCTTATAATAATAACAATGTCACTATGATTCAAATTATTTATAATATAAATTAGACTAGTCTTTGTGACGCAACAAATTAACTATATTTCCTCTCTTATCTTTTGCTTTATCAATCTTAAACTCATCAACAATTAGATGTCGTGCGGCAATGTAATCGTATATATAAGCATTGTCTGGATGTCTTAGTGTTGCAAGATATATAGACTTGTTGATTAGTGTTGCTAGCACACTATCACCTTGCATAGGTTTTGTTGCCAAATTGTAAGCGGGATGTCTACATGTATCTAGAGATGCAACCACACAGTTTGTGTTGTTGAGACACCACTCAAAACTTGGAATATCTAATACAAAATTAAATTCCTCGCCCAAATGATTGGGTACTTCATTGATGTTGTGACCCATCATCAATATATTGCACTTGTCTATACCCAATTTTTGAATTACAGGAACAACTAGAGTAGCTGGACCAAATGATGCTATGTCTATTGAATTTGTATAACTCAAATTACTCAACCACTCATCAAATGCTATTGTATCCATAGGACTAGCAACATCAGTATACAAATCCCCCATTCCGTCCAAACCATGTATGCTAGGTAATTCGGCTACAAATTGTATTTTATCAGTTGTATCTACTAGCGTAATATTTGGTAGAATTCCATCATAATTAGCTATCAATTTTTGAGCATTGTTCAAACTATTGGTAGCTGTAGTATTGCCACCAATAGCTACAATATCTATACTTCTCCACCTATTGTTGTTAAACAAATAACATGTCGCAACAGCATCATCTAGACCATAATCACAAAAAATAATTAATCTTTCATTCATAACAAAATTGACCCAATAGAGACAATATAAAAAACTTTAATACAAGAATTATAGCATAAATTTAAGAAAGTGTACAACGAGCATTTATTAATATAAAAACAAACTTTCAACAAAACTAGCGTTATTCTTTTTTGACGCCAAAAAATAACCAAAAAAGCTATTGTGTGGGGTGCGAATTCAAACCCCAAAACGCTTTATGGTTTTTTTATTTATATATTACTTCTTTCAATCTTAATATACTCTATTTGTACACTCATAAATTTAATTTCTATACAACAAAATAGGTTATTATATAAAAATCACTAACAACTTCTTGTATATTAGTATCTACAAAATATACATTATATTCACCAAAATCATATAGTGAATATGACATAAATTTCACAATTATGCCATTTGTAGTATGCATGATACTCACAGGAAGATTGGCAACATAGTCAACTTGATAATTAGCATAACCCAAAATATCTCCAAAAATATTTGTGAGTTTATATACAACTATATCACCATATTCAACAAAATTAGTCCTATATTGATCAATATCCAAAGTTGTAAAAATCTCTATAGGGACACTGTCACTCCAATCTAAATCAACAAAATTATTGTCAACAACGGCAATTTCTCTAAAATCCTCATTGTAGCCAATAGCATTTTCATCTACACTATTGTTCAAATCAATCACTTCAACAAGTTTTAAACCTTGTACTTGTTGACTTACAAACTTAAAATCGTCACCAAAGTCTACTGACAAGACTTCTGTAAACGCATCTACTTGTGCTGTAGATTGTACAAATCTTTGATGCAACAGTACACCCGCACAAGACAAGCATATAATACCAAACAACAAAGCAAATGTCAACAACACTACCGTACTTTTTTTGAATCTTTCTATCATAAAGCGTCCCTATATAGATAATACAAAATTATTTACAAATCTAACAATTTAAATAACCTAAATCAAATAATTGTAGTTGACTACTACCAAAAGAGCAACTGCACAAACAAACAACAAAAAACCTAATTTTATTTTTCTTTTACCAACTTTCATAACTCAATTAATCCCCTATCACCAACAAACCTATTATATCAAAAAAATCGTTTTTTTTCAATACAAAAGTATTTCAAATAATAAAGTATTTAGGTTACCAAAAGTTAATGTTATTGCAATAATTACAGATTCTTTGACATAAATTATTGACAGTATTTGTAAAAAGCACAAAATACTGATAAAAACAAGACTAATACTGTCAAATATTTTATAAATAGAAATCTAACAAGCAATATATATTGATATAAAATCAATAATTTGCACACAGATTGGGTCGTATGTAAACAAAAATATTATCTTTTTCTAAATATTGACAATTATGAAATAATACAAAAAATAATAAATATTCTTGTTCTAAAATTAGTGTACAAATAGAGTAGATTAAGAAGTAAAGAAAGTAACACATAAATAAAATCAACATTAAAGCGTTCGGGGGTTTGGGGGATTCGCAACCCCCCAAATGCTTTTTTAGTTCTTTTTTGGCGTCAAAAAAGAATAACGCTGTTTTTGTTGAAAGTTTATATTCTATTATTAATATTTGCTAGTTATACACTCTAATTCTAAAGGCTAGTTTTATCAATCTACGATATCCCATTAATAATAGAAAAATAATTTATTCCATTGCTAAAATCTACTGTCAACATCAATGCCTCATTTAGTTTTTGACTTGCCAATTGTGCTGATTGCAACAATTGGTTGCCTTTTAACAAATATCCAACCAACAAGCTTGCCCACAAGTCTCCCGCTCCACTACAAGAGTGGTCAACATAGTTGTACATAATCTCGTCAAGTTGTTTACCATCATACAAAACCACACCAATAGTAGAGTCGTCATATCTTATGCTACTTATTATGATATATTTCCCACCCAATTGCAACAACTTGTCTATCAAGTTTGACACAAACGCTCTAGTATAAGGGGGAGATTGGTATGGAGTATTTGTCAAATACATAGCTTCTGTAATATTTGGCAAAAGTATATCAGCCTTTGGCACGACATATTTAGCAAAATGCTTTACAAATTTGCTATCATAACCACTATACAATAGTCCATCATCGCCAAAGGCAGGGTCAACAATAGTAAGCGTATTATATGTATCTATTGCTTGCAACAAGACATTGATTTGAGAAATTGACTTTAAAAAACCACTATAAATGGCATTGAACTTTATATCCAAACTGTCCCAAGCTTTGAGTATATTAGTCATAGGTATACTCAAATCTTGTACAAAATATTCATCAAATCCAGTATGCATACTATATAATGCCGTAGGCAAAGCAATTGGTTCTAATCCAAAACTAGACAATATAGAAATTGCCGTACCCAAACTACACCTACCTACACAAGACAAATCATGCACACATAGAACTTTTGAAGGATTGCAATTTTTGTTGATATCAATCATTTTAAAATTATAACACAAATAATAACATTATTGCAAAGACAAATTCATAAGTATAGACATGAACAAAATTTGGGTACTTATACTTTTGACTAGCTGCATAGTCAGTGCTATCTTTGCCCCAGAGTTGGCAATTGTAGCTATGACAAAAGGAGCAAATGATGCCGTAAAACTTAGTATAAGCCTAGTTGCAATATATGGACTATGGTTGGGGACACTCAATATCATGGACAAGCTAGGACTAAGTGACAAAATAGCGTGGTGTATGCGTCCTATAATGCGTTTCTTGTTTGGCAAAGACTTGTCAAAAGAAAGCAATAAATATGTATCTCTCAACATGTCTGCCAACTTTCTAGGATTGGGAAATGCAGCTACCCCAATGGGAATTCAAGCAATCAATAGCATGGGAGAAAATCGCACAACTGCCAATACTCAAATGATAATGTTTGTAGTTGTAAGTGCCACTAGCCTACAACTTTTGCCAACAACCGTGATAGGACTTTTGATAAACCGTGGTAGTTCTACCCCAACTAGCTTTCTTATACCATCTATTGTTGCAACAATCATATCAACTATTGTAGGTGTATTGCTAGTAAAAATACTATCTAAAATTTTTAAAGACAAACCTGAAAATCATCAACAGACATCATCTATTATTTAACACTTGAGAGAGTACAACGGCGGTTATTAACAATAGGATACAAACTTTCAACAAGACTAGAGTTATTCTTTTTTGACGCCAAAAAGAACCAAAAAACTCTTGGAAAATCCCCCAATCCCCGAACGCTTTAAGGTTGTTTTTATTTTAAGTTACACTTCTTTTCAATCTTAATATACTCTATTTGTACAATCCTTAACAAATTATGCAAGCAACAACATACATTATTCCGGCACTATTCATATTTATACTATGTCTATCTATAGTTAAAAAACAAAATGCATATCAAACATTTGTAGAGGGGGCAACAGGTGCTATCAATCTTATGGCAAAAGTTTTTCCATATTTGTTGGCCGTAATGATAGCGGTAGAAATATTTAGACAGACTGGAATTTCTGCCAAGATAGCTCACTTTGTAGCTCCTGCATTCAATCTAGTTGGCATTCCAAGCGAATTAGCCGAGCTAGTGTTGATACGCCCACTGTCAGGTGCAGGTGCTATGGCAATATTGGACAATATATACCAAACATATGGTACTGATACACTTATAGGAAAAACTGCTAGTATGATATACGGCAGTAGTGAAACTATATTTTATATCTCTACAATTTATTTTACTCAAAGCAAAGTCCGCAACCTAAGATATGCTATACCTGTAGCAATCATTGCCACACTTGTAGGTGTAATTGTAGGAGCATGGATGATAAGAATGCAAGGTTGAAATTTGTATTGATATCTTTTGAAACAATATCTTGGAGATTGTACAACGAACGGTTATTAACAGTAAAATACAAACTTTCTACAAAACAAACTCTATTCTTTTTTGACGCCAAAAAAGAATCAAAAAAGCTCTTGGGGAATCCCCCCACGAACGCTTTAAGGTTGTTTTTATTTAAGTTGTTACTTTTTTCCATCTTAATCTACTCTATTTATACACCCATATATTTTGTCATTTTAATTGCAACAATTAACCAATTTAGATTTTTATAATAATATTATATATAAAATACCCTAACGCCTAATACCCAATTGTCTAGTGAGAAAAACATAAAACAATGGTACTAACAAAGGCAATACTACGATATTGCTTATCACATTAGTCACAAAAAAAGGAAAACCAATAGTATACCGTATCCTAAACAACAACCAAAAATTGCCCGAACTTATACCGTTTAACACAATGACTTCTACAAAGCTAGACAATACACCAAACAACATTGAAAATAATATCCCCACAACTATGGCACAAACAATTTTATATTTGTTGATATCTACCCTACTAATCAACTTCAATCTATATATCAAATATACTGTCAAAACCAATAATGGCCAATAAAGTACATAAGACACCACCCACCACCACGCAAATCCCCAAATTGCAATCTCCAACGCTATAAATACAAATACCACAACCATTACATCTCTAAGTCGCAACACCAAAGCATAACTCACCAATAATGCAGTCACAATTTCAACATTTGGTATAGGTATAGCAATTTTGCATACAGTGACAAGTGCCGACATAATTGCCAATGTACAAATGCGTCTAGTAACTGTCAATAACGCTCCCCTTATACTTGTAATACAATCAAATCTAATTGACTACATATGTAAAACAATTACACTATATTTGGGTTAAAACCAACTATAGTACAAATTGCTTTTATTGCTTAATCTTTCTGTATATTATTGTTGCATATATCAACAAAATCTTGATAAATTGTAGAAGAGTTTAAATTTGTTTTTTGGTTGGCAACGCTATATTGCAAGGGCTGTGACTGTATTGTATTTACAATACCCAATTCGCTAAATACACTAAATCCAAATACAAATTGTATTGGAGAAATTTGATATTTTGTGTATGCAATCTGTGACAAATGCAACAAATCACGAGCTATAGGCACAAGCTTGTTATCTAATTGCTCATGTTCTTTTTTCAAGCTTACTACTGCATTATATACATCTCCCAATACTGTCCTAGACAAATCAAATTGAGGCAAAGGTGTATTGAGATTGCATACAAACACTTTGGCATTAGATACTGTATTGATATAAGAAATCATCTTGAGATTGTAAGGAATGTTGTCAAAAATTATTGTGTCAAAACAACCTAGTGACATATGTTGCAAAATTGGCGAAAGTACAATTTTGGAAAAATTGTTAGTGTCAATATATACAAAGTCACTCTCAACAATATTTGGTATTGGCAATCCCTTGATTATGTTGTAATTGTATCTATTGCTACATACAACCAATGTCCCAAATTTATTCTTTACGAGTTTTATTATATCAAATAATTCAATTTGAGTATATTTTGGGATAGAGTCGCCTTTGAGACAATGATTGAGTACAAATACAGTATTGCTAACCAAATCATCGGTATATATAGTTTGTGAATGTACAGAGTTCAAAAATCCCTCCACACTATTTTTTCCAAACGAACTAATTCTCAAATTGACTACAAAGGATTTTGAATGTTCGCCCAATATTTGCAAAGGATTCTTGTCAAAGAACTTCAAAACCTTGAGTCCTTGTATATCCAACTTTGTATGAATTGTCTTGATTGTAGAGCTTTGTACAGTGTTTGCATCAATTCTAAAAACAGGTTCGGGGTTGCCTATACCAAAAGGAGACATTAATTGCAATTTGCTTACAAATTGCGTATTGATATCACTGACTTGCAATTGCAAATCATATTCACACTTATTGTCAACCATATCAATATCAACAGTAGACAATTTTTGTCTTATATGCTCTTCAAATTTTTTGATATTGTCCTTGTGTATTGCAAAACCCGCCGCCTGACTATGCCCACCATACTCCAACAACATATCTTTTGCACTCTCAAGCAACTCTACAATATTGATTGACGAAATACTTCTACATGTTGCTTTGTATATGTTGTCTTTGTCATAAGCAAGTACAAATGATGGTCGCAAGAACTGATTGCTAAGCTGAGATGACAGTATTCCTGTCAATCCCTTTTTCCACTCATCACTTATCAACAATATAAAATTGTCAAAAAGTCCACCATTGTCAAGCATAGACAACGCTTGATTGTATTGTTGTTGACACAACAACTTGCGAGTGTCATTGTATGCTTCTATATCTTGTATTATTTTATTTAATTGCGTAGTGTCATCGCTAGTCAACAATTGCAAAGCCAAATTGGCTTCACCCAAACGCCCCAATACATTTATACGAGGCACTATCTTGAATGCAATATCGGACTCATTGATATTGGTTATTTGCAAGTGTTGTATTAGCAATTTGAGTCCCTTATTGTGATGTAGATTGTTTAATGCATGTAACCCTCTCTTGACTATCAACCTATTTTCATCTAAAAGCGGTACTATATCCCCAATTGTTGCCACACAAGCTAGGTCTATATAGTCCATTGGATTGCCACCTAAAGCCATTATTATCTTCAAAACTATCCCTGCCCCACATAGATATTTGTCAGGATACTCACAATTGGGTATTTTGGGGTTGACAACAATACAATCCGGCAAAACACTAGGTGGTTGATGATGGTCTGTGACTATTATGTCTATACCTTGTTCATTGAGCCACTTCACTTCTTTGATATTGCTTATACCACAGTCACAAGTGACAACAAGTTGCGGACTGTGTTTTTGTATTATTTCAATGAGACTTTCAATTTTCAAACCATAACCATGCTCATACCTACTAGGCAAATGTGCCACAATAGACATGCCAATGCTATTGAGATAATTGGTCAACATGGCAGTACTACACACACCATCACAATCATAATCTCCAAATACAACTACCTTTTGCTCTAAGTCCCTAGCCAAGTATATTCTATCACACAACAATTGCATATTGTATAGCAAAAATGGGTCATATGACTGCTTATGCTTTAATCCCAAATATTCTTGTATTGCCAAGATATTGTCTATACCCCTACAAAACAAAAGCTTGACTAGCAAGAATGGCAAGTCTAGTTGAGTCGCTATATTGCTTACAGAATTTTCGTCTATATTAGAATTGTACTTTTGTATAAGTCTTGACATCTTTATTTTAATATTTTTAATAAATTTTAGAATTGATATCTCTCAACCATTTGCTATAAGTACTATCAAGTGGTTGAAAATTTGAAAGTGTACAACGAGCGGTTATTAACAATAAGATACAAAATATCAACAGAAACAACATGACTATTTTTTGACGCCAAAAAAGAATCAAAAAAGCTCTTGGAAAATCCCCCAAACCCCCCGAACGCTTTAAGATTGATTTTATTTATATATTACTTCTTTTCATCTTAATCACTTATTTGTACACTTATAAAAAATTTATTTTTGTGACAATAGATTGCGTATTAGTATTTGTATATTTTCATCATTTAGTGGACTAACAACGCCAACTTCTTGTATATTGTACTCTCTAATTGTAAGAAAATAGTCATAATCACCATAAGATAATGTGAGGTATACATAATTCAAATTAAAAAATTCATCGTAATAGTAAGAATAAAATATGTGTGTCCCATCTATACTAAAATTTGCCTTGTTGTATAGCATTGGTTCAAAATAATCTTTGTATATACGAAATTCAAAATTCTGCTCATATCTCACCATGTAATCAATATCAAATGCTACTACACTATCTTTTGTACTTGCATCTACCAACATATTAGACAATATATAACTAAACAAATGATTGATATTATTTTTATTACTATATTTTTTTGACGAACCTAAAAAAATATTATTCAAATTAAATATCAAAGCATCATCATTTTGCAAAATATCATATACATCTTGTGGAATTGGAAATTCTATAAGAGCATCTTCTTCGTGATATTTTACAATATTTACTATAGGTGGGTCAATAAAATTGGGCAAATCAAACAATTTGTCGTTGCCAAAATCTATTGTATTTAGCACAAAACCAACTGTCAAAACTATAGCTATCAAGACAACACCAAGTGCATGTACCCATAAAGAATTTTGTTTTTTTGAGACACTAGATTGTGGCGAAGTTGCTGGCTTTCGCAATTCTTTGTCGGTATTTGTACTGTCATCTTGTGCAACTACTAGACCTGCATCATGCCACTTTTGTTTTATACTCTCTCTTTCTATATCTCTATTGACCACTTTTGCAACTTTGGACAACAATGCCGCCAAATCAGCTTCGTTGGCTTCTCGCTTTTTCTTGCTTTCTATTATCCACTGCTCTAGCCAATCATCTACATACATCTCTCTTGGCATTAGTCTTATCAACTTTTTGTACTGACTAGGCTCTATTGGGTGTTTTTGTTGCTTGAGTATGGATACAAACTCTTCTATTCTCTTCTTTTTTTCTTCGTATAGTTTTTCGTTTATTTTATGCTTTAAAGCACTTATTTGTTTTTTCATTTTACACAAAGACATCTTATAGGCTTTGAAAACCTATAAGATGTTTAATTTAGCTAAATTGCATTTTACAGTTTGAGTACAACATAATAAACTATGAAATTATTTGTGTAACATATAGACCTTTCAATACTGTATGACTTGTCGCACTTATCCAACTTTCTGTGCCATCTATCCTTGTTTTAAAACATACATCTTGCCTAAATTGCTTTCCTTGCTCATCATAATAAGTATGAACTGTATAAGCTTGAATAGCAATAGCGAACAAACCCTCATATGTTTCACCACCAGTCTCATCAACCCCATCACTTATATTGATTACATGACCATTAGTAAATCCATCAATAAATGCAGTAACCAATCTACCGTTGTCAAAAGCATCATCCAACAAATCTTTGTTGATTATGCCACCCAACGCTCCCCCTTGTTGCAATAGGTTGGTATTGTCGGCCAGATGTCTACCTCTACGAGTTACATATTGGTCCAAACCATTAAAATAATTATTGATTGTCACACCATCATATGACTGCATGTCATCTCTCAATTGCAAAAAAGCATCATGCAAAGCTAGGGTTTCTGTCCCCCATGACTTTCCACCCAAAAAATATCTCCAAATTTCGTGCCCTGGTATCAAATCTGCACCTTCTACCATACCATTGTACCACGCCATAATATTGCCTGCGGCGGCAGTACCACCTGAAAATGTTACATAATTCCCCATTGAATCTGGCAATCTATCATAATAAGGCAAGTCATATACAGAATTTCCTTCTAATGTTTTTGTACTATATTGTATTTGTTCTTTAAATTGTCCTATGTATCCTGGCATTGTAAATCTACTTTCTTTGTCTGTTGGCGTTTGACTAAATACCAAATCATTTTCCATTGTTCTAGTATTGGTATCCTTTCTAGTATACAACTTCACACCATTGATGCTAGATGCCCGTGCTGTCAAAGATGACATTGCAACTCCACTAAATACAAAGCAAACTGCTATTGCAAGACACAATAATCTTATTGATTTACTTATTAAAATATTATTTTTCATAGTGATAATATTATATTCCAAACTGACAAAATTTGTCTACTATTTTTGGCATTTTTGTACAAAAAATTTTAAAAAATTATAAAAAACAAGATTTTTTGAACAAATATCACACTATAGCTTTGTCTTTTTGTCTAATCTTCACACGATTTGTTGCTAGATACCAACAATTGGCACATATGTACAACACTCCCACTACCCCAATTATAGGGTATACTGCTTGTACAATCTTCTCAAAGCCTATCATAGAAAGTGCAAATGCACATGTCAATGCAATCATACCTGCCAAAATTCTGTCCTTGACAAAGCTAGACAACCACTCTATGATATTGTACAAAGCTATCAATAGTGAACTAAATATACACAATCCTAAAGCAGATGACACAACAAAGTACCACACATTGCCAAATCTATTTGCAATATACAACAATGGCATTGGATAATTGATTGACTCAGGATAAGACACAATTGCACTTATCAACAAATATAGCAACACACTGACCAAAATACCTGCCAAGAATGAAGAAATTATTGATTGTTTGGTATTCAACTCAAGTTTGTACAAAGCTTGACTAGCCAAATACATATTGAGAGATACATATACCACACTCTTAGGCAACAGTACTATTGCAAAATCTATGTTCAAACTAGTACTGTTGATTGCCACGACACAGATAGCAATCAATACAATCAACAAAATAGGTACTAATATACTATTGGCTCTCATCAAACCGCCAATGCCATATCTAAGCACAAAAACTGCTACCAAACTCAAAACTATAGCCACAACAGGTATGCCACTTATAGAGCCACTAATAACAGTCAATCCTGCCAACATAACTGCCAATACTACAAAGCTATTGAATACCCCAAAAATCTCTACTCCTACCGCACCTCTACCAAACATTTCTACATAATTATTGTCACATTTCAATCGTTGCAATTTTGCCCCAACTCTCAAAAATAATAGACTTACAACAAACACCAAAAATCCCACCAACGGGACAACCCAAAATCCAAGTCCACTACCATAAAAGGCAATCAATTCTCTCCCACTTGCAAATCCCGCCCCAACTATACTACTTACAATAAAAAAAGAAACTCTTGTACACTTCATATCTATAAATATGTTGAAAAGCAAGACAAAAGCACTATTTGAATTTTATAATCCAAATAGCACTTGAAAATTAGAGAGTGTGCAACGAGCGGTTATTACAATAAAATACAAACTTTCAACAAAACAAGCGTCATTCTTTTTTGACGCCAAAAAAGAACCAAAAAAGCTCTTGGGGAATCCCCCCAAACCCCCGAACGCTTTATGGTTGCTTTTATTTAATTGGGGTGTTAATTCTTTCTAGATTAATGTAGTCTATTTGTACACTACTGAAAATTATTGATAAAATAATGAGTTGTTGTTGATATTTAAACTACTTCCAATCTATGCTAACAAAGATTCTCTCACATACAATATAGCTTCAAAATCATTGTCCGAACCCTTTTGTCTAAACAATAATGGAGTCATTATTAGAGCTTGTTTGATAATAACACCAAACAACCTACGGGCATGTTTTTGACTTTCTGCGTTGATTGTACCATGTTCATCAGCACATGCATTGAGTATAGGCTCAAACGGTGTTTTTATCCAATCTTTTGGTACAAGCTCGTTTGCCTTAAAGCGTTCTCTAATATTGACTGCTTCTAGTGCAGCAGTAATAACTCCAAACAAGTCTTTGGCAGATATTTTGTCCAAAAATTCTATCTTAGTACCTCTAAAATCTAGAGTCTTGACTAGTTTGCCTGATTTGTCTAACAACATATTGTATGTCTCCTATTATAAAAAACTCTATCCATATATCAACAAAATGGATACTACGCCTTTTGGTATAATAAGTGGCAAACTATATTGGTACCCTCTCCGAGAATCGAACTCAGAACTAGCCCTTAGGAGGGGCTCGTTATATCCATTTAACTAAGAAGGCTAACCAATTTAGTATAGCACTATTCTTGTATTTTGTCAAATATTTTAGAGAGCAACCTAAATGTGCTTGCTATTGCACCAAAAGTATTGAGGTATATCTTGTTTATTGTATTGCTTGTACACAACCACAATTTTTGCAAGTGTACTTGCGGACTACACTTTATTAGTTAAAAACTCATAAAGTTCTGTCATGTTGAGATTGTATACGGGATGAACAATATACGGGGCAACATCTAACATAGGCTTTAATACAAACTCTCTTTTGTGCATATGTTGGTGCGGCAAAATCAATTGTTCTGTATGCAACCTAACATCGTCATATAGCAATATATCTATGTCTATTAGACGAGGTCCCCACTTGACTGTAGTAGTTCGTCCTATAGATTTTTCTATATTTTTTACTGCTTTCAACAACTGATGTGGTAGCAAAAAAGTTTCCAACTTTACTACAGCATTCAAAAAATCATCTTGAAGTATTGGACCTACGGGCTTGGTGTTGTAAAAATTGGAAGAACGCTTGACTACCCCTACGCTGTTAAGTTCAAATATTGCCTTTTTGAGATTAATCTCTCTTTGTCCTATGTTGCTACCAAGTCCCAAATATACTACCAATCGTTGACGAGATACTCTATAAGTAGTATTTGTATCCCTATTGCTCATTACAACAACAATTTTATTAAAACACAAAAAACTATCAAACAATTTTTGTATCAAAGCAACACTAGCACTCTTGGGAGTGTCAAATATATTCTTTGAAAAATGTTGCCTAATCATTCGTTTTATTATATTGGTGTCATATGTCCCCTCAATCAGTTCATCTTCATCAAAATACAACATCAAACTAATGTCAAACTGCAACTGCTTTTGCAATTTGTCATCACCTATCGTACACAGTACGCTATCGTACTCCAATGATAATTCGTCCAAAAAATTCATATAACGCCCCTTTTTGTATAATATAATTTGCAATCAAGTTTTGTCATAATTGTCATTTATACCAACAAACAAAACCACCCAATTAGTTGTTCTATCTCACAACATTAGCCAACAACAACGCTCTATAGTTTTGTGCAACATCGTGCACTCTTACAAATTCAAATCCACACAGACTAGCATAGACACTACTTGCTATTGTACACTCCAATCTCTCACCTTTTTGTAATCCCAAAACTCCAAATACTGACTTGTGAGAAGCAGCCAAAAGCCAAGCAAAATCGTTTTGCTTTAACAATTTTAGTTGCTTTAGTATTGACATATTTTGCTGTGGAGTTTTGCCAAATCCAATTCCTGGATCCAAAACAATTTGCTCATTTGCAATTCCACAAGAATTGGCAAGCTCTACACTACCTTGCAAGTCTTTTAATATAGTATCAACAATATTGTCTTGAGACACATTGGTAACATCTCTATTGTGCATAATACAAACTGTAGCATTGTATTTTGCAACAGTTGATGCCATTTGTGTATCATGCAACAAACCACCTATATCATTTATTATTTCAACACCTGACCTAAGAGATTCTTCTGCAACTTTTGCCCTGAATGTATCTACACTTATACATACATTGGTAGATTTTTTCAAAGCTTGTACAACGGGTATTACTCTATCCAATTCTTCTTGTACCGAAATATCTTGATGATTTGGACGAGTAGAATGCCCACCAATATCTATCACTTTTGCACCATCTTTTATCATTTGCAACGCTTTATCTACGGCATGTTGCACACTAGGGTATGCTCCACCATCAAAAAAAGAATCAGGTGTCACATTGAGAATGCCCCAAACAACAGTATTTTGTGATTTAGCACAATCTCTCTCATCTGCATGCACAACATCAACCAAACTACTTACAAGACTATGCTTTTGTGTATTAGATATCATAATTTCAAATTTATTATTATCTCTTTTGCATATCCTACCATGTACAAAGAACCAAATACAACTACTATGTCACCAAACTCACTTTCTTGCAACATTGCAACAATTGCACTATTGAGACTATCATACGCAATAGCACTCACACCATGTCCAATCAAACTATCCGCCAATTCGTGACAATCCAAAGCTCTAGGACTGTCAGGCGTGACAGTATAAACTTTCTTTGCAATAGGTGCTATTATAGAAACTATCTCTGTATAATCTTTGTCTTTAAGAATTCCAAATACAAATGTAATTTTTTTATCAAAATATTGGCTATTCAAAAAATTGACCAAACTCAAAGCTCCATCTACATTGTGAGCCCCATCCATATAAATAACAGGGTTGTTGCTAATTTGCTCTATTCTACAAGGCCAATAAGTTAATTCTATTCCCAATTGTATATGTACGGGAGCAATTGCATAATTATTGGTCAACAATAGTGCAACTTGTACAGCAGTAGCCGCATTGTCCAATTGGTGTCTTCCATTGAGTTTTGGCTTTATATTGTCAATTCCACAATAACTAAACGACAAATCTTGATTGACATGTATTGTATTGTCAATCCCAACCATAATTAATTGAGAATTGCACTCACTTGCTTTGTCTTGCACAACTTGGAGTACTTGACTATATTGCTGTGGCGACAACACTACTGGACAATTGGGCTTAATTATTCCAGCTTTTTCGCTTGCAATGCGTGCAATATCATGCCCCAAATACTCTGTGTGGTCATAACTTATTTTTGTAATTACGCTTACTATTGGGTCTACAATCACATTAGTAGAATCATACAATCCCCCCAATCCAACTTCTAACACAACTATGTCGCATCTACCCTTAAAGTACAACAATCCCAAAGCCGTAATAATCTCAAATCTACTAACTTGCTCTTTCAACAATTCGTTGCTATCTAATGCCATTGCAATTTCTGACATTGCTATTGCAAAATTGGCATCACTTATATCTTGTCCATTAAGTCTAATATTCTCATTGATTTTAACCAAAAAGGGAGATGTAAAAATACCAACGCTATAACCTGCAACTGACAATATATTTTCTATATACTTGCAAGTACTTCCCTTGCCATTTGTACCTGCCACATGTACTATTTTTTGCCCGATATGTGGATTGCCCAACAACTCCATCAATCTCTCAATTCTGTCCAATCCTGGCTTAATCCTACTACGATTGTACTTGTCTAAGTACTCTATTGCTTGAACATAATTCATACTATACCCCCTTTGTATAGTTGTTAGTCTAATTATTTGATAGCAAATACTTGCAAAAAGCTATATCGTACCCTTGTGTATTTTGCTCTTTACACTCTATCAATTTCCAATCATTCAATTTATCTAAATTAGGAAAATGTGTATCAGCTTTCTTGGTTGCATTTACTTTGGTAATATAAGCTTTATCACAATATGGCAAAAACAATTCATAAATTTGTTGCCCACCTATCACAAAAACATCATCACTATTTTTCAAGTTTCTACCACTTATATGCTTTAACAACATAGTATAGTCATCAAATACCATTGCGTCAACTATGTCCTGTGTATGTCTTAAGGACATAACTATGTTTGTCCTATTAGGCAAAGGTCTAATTGGCAAACTATTCCATGTATTGTATCCCATAATAATTGCCTTGTTTGAGGTATACTCCTTAAACATCAACTTGTCTGCCTTGATATCAAACAACAATTCGTTGTTGCAACCAATACCCCAATTATTGTCTACGCATGCAATTAAATTCATATGATTGCCAAAACCACTATACATATTATAGTATAACACAAAAAATTATAAATGTCAAACTACATTTATAATTTTTTACAATTTATTTACAATTTATTTATTTTTACAGCTATATTAGCCAATACTGTTTGATGCTTATTTTAAGTGTTAAGAATTAAATTTATTGCAATGTCTATAATATATCAATCATCTTTATTTTATTTTGAGGGTGTACAACGAACTATTATCAACAATATATAGTATTATTGGTGTCAAACACATCAAAATACAAACTTTCAACCAACCCAGTATTATTCTTTTTTGACGCCAAAAAAGAACCAAAAAAGCTCTTGGGGAATCCCCCCAACCCCCCAAACGCTTTATGGTTGCTTTTTATTTAAGTCTTTCTTATTTTTGTTAATAACAAATATTTCTCTCCCAAATCTATTGTCTACTATTTATCATCTATACTTTATTTTCAATCTATTTTTTCATATATCTTACTGTCTACCCTTTCAAAACTCAACAACTTGTCTCTATAATATTCATACTGCTTCCGTCTCGCTTCTATCTCCGCCGGCAATCCATCTTGTAAGCTATTCGTCATTCTCTCAAACTTGTCTAGTATCCCGACTATCTCCTGTTGTTTAGTGAGTGGCGGTATTGGGACTTTCACTTTAGACAACTTGCTCATATCTACACATGCAAACCCCGATACATTCGTATTGCTTTTGCACCACTCTCCCAATACATAACACCAATAATAAAAATACTTACTGTCTATCCTTTCTTCAAACGATTTACGAATCTCCAAATTCGTAAATTGTTGATTACTTAAGTAATCAACAATTGGCATTGCATGCTCTCCTATCGTTGCCGTTGTTGACATTATTATAGATTTTGCCTTAAACAATCCCTTGCCTTTTATTGCTCTCTCATGCACATGCTGTATACTATCTCTCAATATCCTTCCTTTCTCTCTTATATCTTCCATTCTAAACCATGGTATTGCTCCATCTTCCCAATACTCTTTGTTCGCCTTACTTGGCGTATATCCACCACGAATATGGCATATCTCGTTCAACTCCCTATACTCACACTCTTCTTCTATACCTATCTCTCTCAATATCCATTCTAATGCTTCAAGTCTTAGTCCCCCCCCCTGCTCGCTAAATGTTAACAACTTGTCTCTATAATATTCATATTGCTTGCGTCTAGCTTCTATCTCCGCTGGCAACCCCTCTTGTAAGCTATTCGTCATTCTCTCAAACTTGTCTAGTATACTCACTATATCTCGTTGTATCTGTAAGGGTGGTATTGCTATCCTTATCTTACCCATCTTCTCCTTAGAGATATTGTACCTTGTCACTCCATTCGCTGTCCGTATTATCATATCCCGTATATGTCTTGTTCTAAACATATACTTCCCAAAATCAGGCATCATCTTTGTCTTGTCTGTATACCTATACCCAAAACAAAAACTGTTTATATATACATCTTCATCAAGCTCTTTGTCTACTACGCTTGACATTCCACTATCTTCTAATGTCTCACTACTACCCGTAAATATTATATCTCCATACTCTACTCTATTCTGTCTCTCTCCTATCCCTACCTTTACCATCTCACATCTCTCATAATCTACCGATGATATATTGTTGTACACTTGTTTGTATGTTATATACTTCGCATTCCCTTCCTTAAAGTCTTCCTTTGTCTTGCCTGTCAACCCACCATAAAAATATCCTATCTCCCCAAGTGTCTTATACTCAATACCATCATCACCACCACTACTACTATACCACTCTCGTAACCCTCTATATACCCCCCCCGTTCATCAAATGTTAATAATCTATCCCTATAATATTCATACTGC